>CAVKTR010000089.1:0-11453 GCA_963659325.1 Dysosmobacter segnis | reverse complement strand
TTTGTAGATGCTTTATCAACTTCTGCTGCACCGGCAAGGAACTCTGCAAATACGTTCGGTCCGAAAGCCAGAGATAATACAGCGCCGCCAACTGCGGATGTAGAAGAATAACGTCCACCAATGTAATCATCCATAAAGAATGCTGCCAGATAATCATCACTCTTAGCCAGCGGAGATGTCTCACTTGTTACAGCGATCATATGCTTGGAAGCATCCAGACCTGCTTTTGCAAGGGCATCTTTTACGAAAGACTCGTTTGTCAGTGTCTCTAAAGTTGTACCTGATTTGGAAACCAGAATGAAGATGGAATGTGCCACATCGATAGAATTTAATACTGCTGCTGCATCATCCGGATCAACATTACTGATGAATTTTGCTTCCATTTTGAATTTATTATTTACTTTTGCCCAGTTTTCTAATGCAAGATACATCGCACGCGGACCTAAATCACTTCCGCCGATACCGATCTGAACAACAGTTGTAAATTTCTCACCTGCTGCATTTGTGATCTCACCTGCATGTACTTTGTTTGCGAAATCAGCGATTCTCTGCTGCTGCTCTACATAAAACTCACGTTTGTTTACACCTTCGGCAACGATATCGTCACCTAACTGACCACGGGTAAGCTGGTGAAGTACCAAACGGTTCTCTCCTGTATTGATCACTGCTCCGTTGTACAGAGACTCATATTTCTCGATCAGCTGTGCTTCCTCAGCAAGTTTTGCCAGAGCTGCAAGCACTTTATCATCAACTGCTTTTGCTGCATAATTGTAAGTAAGACCATCCATCATCGGAATGCTGTAATTTTTTACACGCTCTGCGCCATTTTCCCCAGACATAACTTCTGCCACATTGACAGGCTCTACTTTTTTCAGCTCCTCGTAAGAAGCAAGGGTATCTAAATTTTTCCAGTTAAGCATTATAGATTCCTCCCATATCTCATTTCCTGTTTCTTTGTTATAATTCTAACAATCTATGAAAATTATACTATTAAATTCGCCGAAATTCAACTAAGCAAAGTCATTTTTCCACGCAAAATCGTCTGAAATTTCACCAGATAAGATACAAATCTTATTTGATAAAACTTCAGGCGATTATTTTTCTACATTTAACGTGATACGATTTTATAATATGCTCTGAATGTAATCTGGAAAACCAGATCGTAAATTGCGGTAAATACCAGGATCGTAACAACCAGACAGGTTACAAACAGCGGCACATTTGTCAGATTCAGCATCGCCAGCAGCCGGCAGATCATCGGAAACGCTGCTGCCACATGCACAGCGGCCATCACCAACGGCAGGAAAAATACGATTCGGATCTGTGACTGGATGGAACCTTTCACTTCCGCATTGCTCATGCCGACTTTTTCCATAATGACGTAACGCTCTCTGTCATCATATCCTTCGGAAATCTGTTTGTAAAAAATGATCATTACCGTAACCATCAGGAACATAATGCCAAGGAACAGTCCTAAGAAAAACAGACCGCCATATAAAGCATAAAATTCTTTTTCATTATCGGTTCTGCTCTCCAAATAACCCGAAACGTCCAATCCCTGAGAGGAAAGAACATTGCTGACTGCATCCGCGCAGGCTATTTTTTCTTCTTTTGTGCCATCATACTCAAATTCAATCTGTGTTTCGTACTGGGAATACATGCTGGAACTGTCCGGGTCACTTCCCGTTTCCTTCTGCAGTTCAAACATCTGATTTAACGTTGCCTCGTCCGCAACCACATACATGATATCCTTCACCGCCATGTAAGAATCTGATCCCGTGCTGTACTCCAGACTATGATCCACCGCAAAATCCTGTCCCAGAAAATGGAATTCACTGTCCTCATATTTCGTTTTACTGTAAATATCAACTTTTCCAGCTTCCGGTTCCGGAACATCCCTCAACAAGAAAAGCAAAGCGTGATTCCTCAAGACTTCTTGATAAAGTAGCGAGCAATGCTTAAATACAGAGAACTTGCCACTGGCAACTTCTCTTGCATACTTTGGCATAAAAATTTCCCTTATTTCCCTTGCGGATTCCTCACAAGGGCAAAAATAAGGGAAAATACATATCATTTCACTATCTAAGGGGCTGGAAAACCCGTAAAATAAGGAAAGTTCAGGAAATCTCTCCACAAATCCCGATTTGTTCTACGTTTTCTTACGCTCACCTTCTTGCCATTTGGACAAGAAGTATCCCTCGCTCATAGAGCTCGGTCAATTCCAATATAACATAAAAAATAAGCTGATGCATATTTTTTCATTCATACACATCAACTCATTTTTTCAATTTATATTATTTATTATTTCACAAATCCGATCAATGCCGTAATTACACCAACGATTGCAGCCAGAGCAAGACTTGACACCAATCCAAAAAAGAACCATTTCCATTGAAACGCATAATCATGATACGCTTCCGTCATATCCTCGGTTCCCGGAATCACACCATTGCATGAAACCGGAAATTATTTTTCCTACAATACGTTCTTTGCTTCTTCCCACTTACCATCTCTGAGCAGCGCATTAATTCTGACTTCCCGCTCCACACGGATGCGCTCTGCCTCACAAATATCGCTTTCAAAATATTTTTTATAAATACTCTTGCGATAAGCTCTGCCACTCTGCTCACGAACCGTGCCATTTTCAAGTAATAAAATACGGTCTGCACAGTTTGCAACGGTATAGAAATCATGTGTTACCATGAGTACCGTTCCCTTATACTCTTTGATTGCTTTTTCAAGGGCAATCTGTGCATAGGTATCCAGGTGACTGGACGGCTCATCTAAAAACAAGATTTCTGCATCTGATTCGCACAATGCTCTGAGCTGTTTGATATTTCGCTCGCCACCGGAAAGCTGCTCTGGATCATCGTCGAAAATCTGGGTATAATATCCGATGCGGTCAGCATCTGATTTCATACTTTCATAGATATCTTTCAACATGCTGGATTTTCCGGTTCCATTGGCCCCAACGATGGCAACCTTCTCACCCGCTTTGATATCAAAGGAAACATCTTTCAGTAATTCACGGTCAAAGGAAAGGGCATAATCTTTTACTGAGATTACAACCGGTGCATTTTCAGGATCAAAATTCTCTGGCAACTCCACCTCAGGGAAGGTAAAATCATATCCATGATTTTCGATAAACGGATTTTTGCATTGTCTTGCCTGCAGTCGCTCCAGATAGGATACACGGGCTTTGAGCTGTCTTCCTTTTGCCGGATTATCAATATAAGTTGCCTCTGCACGGATCTTCTCAATGAGTTTTTCCTGCACAGCGATCCACTCCGCATCCTTAGTCGCCTGCTCTGCCATCTGGACTTTTGTCTCAAGCATGGCCTGATTGTATTCCGCAAACGTACCCGGGAATTCCTGCAGCTCCATGTTTTCCAAATGCAAAATCTTGTTGAAGCACTGGCTTAAAAGCAGTCGGTTATGGGAAATCGCAATGATGGTTCCCTCATAATTATTGATCAGCTTGGAAAGACCGATGATATTTTCAAAATCAAGAAATACATCCGGCTCATCCATGATCAGAAGCTGCGGTTTTAAGAGCATACTTTTGATGATAGCCAGAAGCTTAAATTCGCCACCGGAAATCTTTTTTACGGATGTATCTTCCAACGCGGTCATCCCTGCAATCGCAAGTTCTTTTCGGATATTGGAATCATAATTATACGCGTCAATGGCGTCCATCTCATCCAGCACTTTCTGATATCGGCTGTATACTTCATCCATATCCTCTGCGCTCTCCATCTCCGCACAGATCGCTTCTGATTTCTGCTGAAGCTCGACAAATGGTTTTGCCAGAAAATCAAATGCGGAAATATCTTCTGTCTCATGTTTTACAAACTGCGGAATGTAGCCGATTCGCGCTGCTTCATCTTTTTCAATTTTTCCATCATACAGGTACTCATCTGTGTTGATGATCATGTCGATCAACGTACTTTTGCCGGTTCCGTTGCTGCCGATAAGCGCCGCGTGATCACCCTCGACGATTTCAAAACAAATCTCGTTATATAAATCCTTCTGTGGAAATCCGAAGGAAACATCTGTAAATTTTATCATTTAATACCTCATTCTTTTTCTTCACTGTTTTTTGCTTATTCTAACAGCATTTCAGTCTAAGGACAATGTTTTTATTATTTGTATCCATCATACTTGAAATCTGACACATACACATTTACCATCTCTTGCTTCACCCAGGATAGTTTTCCATAAGTTTTGTCACTGTCTCATTTTTTTCTGGCCAGACAGCAATTACATCTACGCCACGTTCTCCCGGAAGCGGAATGCATCTCAGCTCTTTGCTTCCCTGTATGATATTTTCAGAAAGGAAACAATATCCTCTGCCAAGCTTTACATAACTGATCTGTGTCCCGATGTTTTCTACCACTTCAATGGTTCCCTCATCCAGATGAATGGATTTCATCGTATCTAAGGTATGCTGAAACATCTTTGGACTCTGACTCTTTTTCACCAAAATACAAGTCTCATCCTTAAAATCTTCCCAGGACGGATTGTCTTTCTGACCAACCTGCATTTTTTCTGAATAAATCAGAGCACCTTTTCTCCATGCAATTTTCTTTTTTAAAAATCCCGGCCTGTCCTGCCAGGACGGAGCCAGCGTCAGCCACAGATCAATTTTTCCTTTTTCAAGATACTCATGGCCTTCCAGAAAATTGCATTTATGAATCACAAGTTTCTGCCCGGACGCAGCTTCTTTCAGATAGTCATAGACAGGTGGAAGAAAATCATCCGCATATGCGCCATCAAAACAGCCAAGATTCAGCAATGGCTTCTGCGCACGGCCTGCAAGCACCGCATTTTTCTTGGCATTTTCCAGTTCTTTTAAAATATTCTGCAGATCCTTCTGAAACTGCACGCCAGCCTGTGTCAGCGCCACACCTCTCGCCTGGCGTTCAAACAATGGCAGACCGATTTCCTGTTCCAGCAGGGTGATCTGTTTACTCAGGGCAGGCTGTGAAATATAGAGTGATTTTGCAGCCGCAGTGATATTTCCATGCTCTGCCACACTCAAAAAATACGTAATCTGTTCCAGCCTCATAACTATTTCCTCCCCTTAAAATACCGTTTCCGAATATGTTCAGTTTACACTGTTTTCCCTTCAGACGCAACAATCCCGGGGAAATTAAATCCCCGGGATCGTATGTGTTTATCCTAAGATACCTGTAACGTTCTCTTTATTCGATTAGTATGCATTCTTGTAAGTTCTGTAAGAGAACAGCGCATCCGGACTACCTAAATTCATCTGGTTTCTCACCGGTGTCAGCTCAAAGGAAATAGTTCCTGCTGCAAGGTTGTAATCTGTAAATACTGGGCGGCATCCCTGTTTTAAAGCAATATCAGGATAATTTGCATCCAGGTTCTTTCTTGCCTCATCCGGAACAAATGCCGGAATATTGTCGATCACACCGTGAAGTCCCCATCCGATTGTTACAGATGTATCACTGTCATACTGTACACTTCCACAATGGCTGGCAATATGATATTTACCATTTTTATCTGTTAGATCGGTACCATTAATTGCATTGTAAACTTTTGCAGTTCCTTTTGCTTCATTGATACTTACTTCAAATGTACGTGTTTTTGTTGGTGCTGCTCCCGGATAAGTCGGAGAAGTCAGGAACGGTCCGATACCTGTCTGGTTATCAAACACACTGATCTGCATATTTCCGCTGATCATACCGTTTGCATCTTTATTTGTGTAACGTGCAAAATGCTGTCCAAATGTCAGAGCCTGGAACTCAACACCATTGTCATCTTTACGTGTGGTTGTGTAGCCTTCATATCCTTTCAGAGTAGAAGCTTTACCACCAAGGATCCAGTCAATTGCGCCTGTATCAAAATCGAACTGGTAAACCGCGCTCTGATCACGCATGGAAACAAGGATCTTGTCTGTATTTCCGCTTGCATCTAATGTGTAGTCCACGCTGTTTACATGAACGTAATCTTTTACGCCTGCTGCAAAGTTATTTGCAACCTGAGTCTGTCCTGCAGTGGTTGGAACTCCATCCAGTGTGCTTTCACTGTAGTTGATAGACTCTACTGCGGAATCATATAATAACGGATAATCACCAGTGTTGATCTCTTTGATTACTTTTCCGTCTTTTACTTCCTGGATGATACCAACCCATACATAAGCAGTATTTCCGCCATCAAGACCTTTTACTGTCTCCGGAAGGTTGTCTGCCAGTACCGGTGTGTAGCTGAGGTTGATGTAGTGATCTTCGCCAAGTACTACAAACTCATGCTGATCCAGATATCCCTGTCCGTGATAATGTTTTGCATCATCGTTTGCTTCTAAGGTAGCCTGATCAATATCTACGTAATTCTCATCCATTACGAGGTAGTATCCACTAGAGAAGCCACCCATTGCATTTCTGTATGTCGGCTCAAGCTCAATAAATGCGGTATAGTAACGGCTTCCATCAACAGCATCCTGAGCCGCAAAGTTCTCAGCCATATTCTCAGCTGTATTTCCACGACTGTCTACGGTTACTTCTTCCTGCGGAATGTAACGATAGTATACTAATTCTCCGTCTGTATTTACACGAAGGAAGAAGTGATCCAGTGCAAATGTATATACACCTGCGTCAGAAGCTTTCACACCGGTTCCTGTGATATCCATTCCCGGAAGCATTTCATTTACAGTATGTACACGATACTCTTTTCCATCTGCCATGGTTACTGTGATGATTTCATCTATTGGGTTATCCGCATCGATAACAGCCGGTGTGAAGAATACGTTTCCGTCAACGACTGCAATATCACTTGCTTCATTGCTGCTTACTGCAGATGCTACTTTATTGTCACCAGTTGCTGTCAGATTGATCTTATTTCCGGACACTAACGCATTCAGATAATAATCACCTTCTGATTTTTTAGATGCTGTCAGCACAACGCCGGAAGCACCATGTTCATCTGCTGCTGCGATATCGATTTTTGCAGCTTCCGGTACCACCGGATAATTGTTCATCTGAGCTGCGATCTGCTCTGAATAATCAAAATACTGTGCAGTATTCTGTTTTGCGTTCAGATAATCAATATCAGCTACCTGGTCTGTGTTTACTTTACTGTTTTCTACCACATAACCTTTGCCTTCTGCATCCATATAAGCACCGTTATAGTTAAAGGTTACATTACCGTTTTCGATCAGCCATTCGCCGTTTTTGTTATCAGCCAGTCCATTGTAAGTAAAATCAACTTTTCCGTCTTCCAGATACCACCAGCCGTATTCGTTGTTTGTTACGCCTGTGTAATCGAAGTTAACTTTTCCGTTCTCGATTCTCCACCAGCCGTTCTGGTTATTTTTAATACCGGTATAACCGAAATCAACTTTTCCGTTTTTCACGTACCACCAGCCGTTTTCGTTATTTGTTACACCTGTGTAGCCAAAATCAACTTTACCATTAACAATCTTCCACCAGCCATTCTGGTTGTTTTTGATGCTGTTGCAGCCAAAGTCAACTTTTCCGTTTTTTACATACCACCAGCCGTTTTCATTGTTTGTTACGCCTGTGTAATTGAAGTTAACTTTTCCGTTCTCGATTCTCCACCAGCCGTTCTGATTGTTTGCAAGTCCCGTGTAAGAGAAATCGATCTTACCGTCTTTTACATACCACCAGCCCTGCTGATTGTTTACAACATTTGTACCACTTGTGACACGTTTTCCGTTTTCATAGTAGTACCAGTTACCGTTGGACGCTTTTTTCAGTCCCGTATACCCCGCTGCCTGAGCTGTTGTTGTCAGTGCAGATGGTGCTTCCACACCTGTAAAAGTGAGACAAGCCGCTACTGCGATCAGTGCTGCCAATACCTTTTTTCTTCTCATAGAAAAAATCCTCCTTCTTCATTGCCGAACCCCTATGTATGTCCGATAGCTTTATTATATGTTGTTCACACTTTCTTCACAAATACAGAAAAGCTATCTATCCATAACCTGCAGTTATGGATAATTGTCATTGTTTTAAGCTATAGCAAGTATTTTTTCAATGCAGCCAGATACGTCTCTCCTAATCTGCTGCGCATCCCTCTTCGATGAACCAAATATCCAATCTGCATTTCACTTTCATCCTGAAGCGGAACCGCAATAATATCTTCTCCGTTCAGATCCTGATCGATCACACCACTGCAGACGGTATATCCGTTCAGTCCGATCAGAAGGTTAAAAAGCGTCCCCCGGTCACGGACACGAATGTTTTTCTTTCGCTCCGTCGTTGAAAAAATTTCTTCCGAAAAATAGAACGAATTATGTTCCCCCTGTTCAAAAGAAAGATACGGATACGCTTCCAGTTCTTCATTTGTAATCATCGTATGGTCTGCCAACGGATGTCTCCTGCTGATAAACACATGCGGTCTCGCAGTAAACAGCGGATGAAATTCCAGATCATTGGCTTTCATCAGTTTTCGGAGTACTTTCTCATTAAATTCGTTCAAAAATAAAATGCCGATCTCACTTTTCATCTTTGCCACATCTTCAATGATTTCGTAAGTCTGCGTTTCACGTAAACTGAAATCATATTCTTCCTGACCATATTGCTGGATCAGGTCTACAAAGGCATTGACCGCAAAGGAATAGTGCTGGGTAGATACGCAAAACTGTTTTTTCCCGCCTGCTCCGTTTTTGTACTTGTCCTCCAGAATCGCCGCCTGCTCCAGCACCTGTCTGGCATAGCCCAGAAAATCTTCTCCTTCCGGCGAAATGTCAATGCCCTTATTGGTTCTGTGAAAAATTTCCACGTTCATCTCTTTTTCCAGATCATGAATGGCATTGGTCAGACTCGGCTGTGAAATATAAAGTTTTTTCGCAGCTTCCGTGATCGTTCCTGTCTCCGCCACAGTGATAACATATTTTAACTGTTGTAATGTCATGCCTTTCCATCCTCCATAATTGTCTTTCGAAACTGTCTGGCCGCCTCATTCAGCGGATGCTGCACATCGTACACCAGACAGATATTTCGTTCCGGTATCTCATCACGCAGACAGATCTGCACGATCTCCCCTTTCTGCAATGCGTCTTTCGCCATCTCTTCCGGAAGGAATCCCAGTCCAATGTCACATTTTACAAGTGGTAAGATCTGATCCGTTGTGGCCGCCTCTGTATCCGGCTTCAATTCCAGACCATGAGATAAAAACAGTCCCTTATAAAATCGATAGGTCATTGTTTCTTCCCCAAGACAGATCAGCGGATAATTTTTCAATTCTGCCAGAGAAAGCGTCTGGCTGCTCAATGCAGTAAAAGTCTGTCCACCCACAAGAATTTCCCGAAAAGGCTGCAGGATTACTTTCTTTAATGGCAGTTCCACATCTGCCGGTGTGGAGATCACCGCAAAATCCACCTTGCCGCTTTTTACCGCTTCAATCGCTTCCGGGGAAGAGTGATTGTAAATCTTCAACCGGATTCCGGAATATTCCATATGAAACTGTTTTAATTTATCCAGCAAAAAAATATTCAGCGCTGTCTCACTGGCTCCGATGGCAATACTTCCCCGGGACAGATTGGTACTGTCCGCCAGTTCTTCCTCCGCCGCCAGAAGCTGTGTCATGGCCGCTGATACATGCACATACAGTTTTTCCCCTTCCGGTGTCAGCTGTACCCCGCGGTTGTTTCGGATAAAAAGTGTGCACCGCATCTGCTGTTCTAAGGTATTCATGGCTCTGGTCACATTCGGCTGACTGCTTCCCAGCACTCTGGCCGCCTTCGTAAAATTGCAGTACTTCGCCACATAATAAAATATTTTATAATACTCAAAATTAATGTTCATATGTTCCCCTTTTTTAAACATTGTTGGTTATGCATTTTCTCATTATTTTTACTCACGATCTATAAAAGCAGAAATCATCTTTTATCTGATATATCAATTTATAATTTGTAATATATCAATTATATCTTTTACGTATTTCTATTTCAATAGTATAATCGTCCCAGATAAAAAGAGGAGGATTTTTACGATGCTTACAGTAATCAGCGGATTGAACTGGGGAGACGAAGGAAAGGGAAGAATGGTTGATCTGATGGCTCGCCACTCTGACGTCGTGGTTCGCTATCAGGGCGGCAACAATGCCGGACACACCGTTGTGACCGGTCAGCGTAAATTCGTATTCAACCTGCTTCCATCCGGCATTTTACATTCCAATGTAACCTGTATCCTCGGTGACGGAATGGTCATTGATCCGGAACATCTCTCCGGCGAACTCCAGCATATGAAAAATAAAGGCTATGACATTACTCCTAAACAGTTAAAAATTTCGAAACGTGCTACTGTTTCCATGCCATGGCACAAAATTCAGGATATTTTAGAAGAGAACAGACTGGCAAAAACTGCCGCAGAGTTTGGCTCTACCAGACACGGTATTGCCTATGCTTACTGCGACAAATACCGAAAAAAGACAATTCGTATGGGAGATCTGCTGCATTTAACAGACATTTCCGTACAGTTAAAGTTGAAAAACATATTAGAAGCAAAAAATCTGGAACTTGCAGGCTGCTATCATCAGGAACCCATGTCTTACCCTGCACTCTATGCCTGGTGTGAAGATCAGGCGGAACAATTTGCGCCTTACATCACCGATACGAGTCTTTATCTGGAAACGGCTCTCGCAAATGGAAAAAAGGTTCTATTGGAAGCACAGCTTGGTGCCATGCGGGACATTGACTATGGCATCTATCCCTATACGTCAAGTTCTTCCACCATTGCAGCTTACGCCCCCATCGGTGCAGGAATTCCCTGGGCGCATCCGGATCATGTGATCGGTGTATTAAAAGCCTACTCCTCCTGCGTCGGTGCCGGACCTTTTGTTGCAGAAAGAGCAATGGGACGAACCTGGAATGATACCCTTCGGGAAGCCGGACACGAATACGGCTCTGCTACCGGACGTCCACAGCGTGTCGGTCCTTTCGATGCCGTGGCCGCCCGCTATGGTTTAAAAATTCAAAATCCGGATAAACTGGCACTGACAAAACTTGATGTTCTGAGTCATCTGGAAGAAATTCCTGTCATCACCGCATACAGCCGCGATGGTCAGCAGACAACAAAATTTGATGCTTCCGAAGACATTGACAGCTACAAACCTGTAGTGGAAACCCTTCCCGGCTGGAATACCAATATTTCCACCTGTCGCACATACCATGAACTGCCCCGAAACGCACAGAATTATATCCGGCGCCTGGAGCAGCTCTTAGATCATGAAATTCAGTTTATTTCTGTAGGGGCAAAACGGGATCAGTTTTTATTAAAAGGCAATTGGATTTCCTAATCCCTGAAATCAATTACATCCTTGGAAAAGCCAACCCTTACGTTGGTACCCTCTCCCATTTCGGACTGTATCTGAATCGTATGCCCCAGTTTTTGTAATACTTCCCGGCACAGATACAGTCCAATTCCTGTGGAACGTTTGTCCTCATGTCCGTTAAACCCGGTATATCCTTT
>CAVKTR010000088.1:0-11530 GCA_963659325.1 Dysosmobacter segnis | reverse complement strand
CGTTGATGTCACGTTTTGCAGTCATTGAGATTCCGGATTATACACCGGAGGAGAAGAAAACAATTTTCTCCCGTTTCTCTCTGCCAAAGGTATTAAAACGTATGGGTATGAGTGAGCAGGAATGCACCGTGACACCGGAAGGCCTGGATGTAGTGATCAAAAAATACGAAAACACAACAGGTATCCGTGATCTGGAGCAGGCGGCAGAGCACATTGCGGCAAATGCGCTGTATCAGATCGAGGTAGACCATGTGGCATCTGTTACTTTTGATGCGGATGCGGTAGAAAAATTGCTTGTCTGATAGGAAATTATGATGAATTTCCTATCAAACAAAAGCACTTCGTGCAAACAATGCACACTCGCACGAGAAGAAATTATTGCTTCGCAATCGTGCTCGGCGCGTGCAAGAAAGCTGTGCTATTGATAATTTCGGACGCGTAAGTGTATGAATAGCACACTTTCTTGTATAATAGAAAAATCTGGTTTCAGGCAAAAACAGAAAGAGGAAATGAAATGAGCAAAAGAGAAACTGAAAGTGCAGATATGAAGACAAAAGTGTGTCTTTGTATCGGCTGGATCGTGACAGCTGTACAGATCGTCATGTCTGTATGGATGGTCTGGCTTTTGAAGAAAAATAACATGCTGCCGAACAAACTGCTGATCATCGCAGTCGTTGTACTGGCTGCACTGATCGTACTGTGCAGATTTCTGATGAAAAAAGAAATCCGTCTGGTGCGGTTTATTATCGGTGTTGTGATCGCTGCGCTGATGTGTGCGGCATTAGCTTATGCCGGGGGAAAGGTCGGAAAACTGACCGATACACTGGAAAATATCACAGATGCAAAAGAAGAGACAACGAAAGTTGGCGTATATGTACTTGACGATGATCTGGCACAGAGCATTCAGGATGCATCTGCATACCGTTTCGGTATTCTCTCCCAGATCAATCGTGATGATACAGACAATGCGGTTGCACAGATCGAAGAAGAACTGGCAGAGAATATTTCCCTGGTAGAGTATGATGGAACGACAGAGCTGGCAGACGCGCTGACCAGTGGAGATTGCCGTGCCATTATCATGAGTGAAGATTTTATAGGTATGATCTCTGAGAGTGAAGGATATGAGAATTTTGAATCCAGCATCCGTGAGATCGCATCTTATGAGTGGAAGACCGCAGTGAAAAAGACAAGTTCTGATAAGACACTGGCAAACGAAGATGGCGTATTTACCATGTTTATCAGTGGTATTGATACCTATGGAGATGTGTCCACAAAGAGCCGAAGCGATGTAAATATCATTGCAGTTGTAAATGCAAATACACACCAGGTTTTACTGGTTTCCACACCGAGAGATTATTTCGTACCGTTATCTATTTCCGGCGGTGTCAAAGATAAACTGACCCATGCAGGTATTTACGGTATTGATGTTTCCAAAGATACGTTAGGTATGCTATATGACATTGATATGGATTACTATTTTCGTGTCAACTTCAGCGGATTTGAGGATCTGATCAATGCGCTGGGCGGTGTAACGGTTCAGTCTGATTATGATTTCAGCGTTGGATCTTATCATTATGTAAAAGGAACCAACAATCTGAACGCAGAGCAGGCTCTGGCATTTGCAAGAGAGCGTCATTCCTTCGCAGAAGGTGACCGTCAGCGTGGAAAAGACCAGATGGAAGTCATCAAAGGTGTGATCCAGAAGCTTCAGACACCGGCGGTTCTGCAGAACTTTAACGAACTGATGAAAGGCCTGGAGGGAAGCTTCCAGACAGATATGCCGTATGATGCATTATCCAACCTGGTAAAAGACCAGCTGTCAGACGGTGGTTCATGGAATGTAAAATCTTACAGTGTAGACGGAAGCGGAGCAATGTCATCCACATACTCCATGAGTCAGAAACTGTATGTTATGATTCCGGATCAGTCTACCGTGGATCAGGCAAAAACAATGATCCAGCAGGTTATTGATGGAGAGACCCTTGAGTAAAAATCGAGTCTGAGGAATCGTAATGCCGAAGGTCATAATAGACAGAACCTTTGGCTATCCGGGAAGCGATATGTGCTCCAAAGACACCAAGGCGTGCCATAATGGCAAGTCCGAACCGGCGGCGTGCATATTCGGCACCGAAAATACGGTGGATATCCCGGATGGATGAAAAATCATAAAAATATTTGGATGCCTCATAGAAGGTTTCCTGTAACTCCCATGGAGTCATATGATTCGGAAGAAAGGTGACGTTCATCATATCGAAGCGGCTCCAGTCAGTGGTGATCATGCGGTGCTCGGCACAGAATTTGTCGTACACCGGTGTCCCCGGGAAGGGAGTCAGGATAGCAGGCTGTAACTGATAGGCATGGATAGACTTTGCGAAAGCAACGCTTCTGTCCATGTCTTTTTTTGTGTCCTCATCCAGTCCCAGAACGATGCTGGCAATCATGCGGATCTTATATTTTTCGCAGGCGGCGCCGGCTTTTTTGATATCTTCGATGTTCTGTCCCTTGTGAATTTCGTTTAGGGCACTTTGATTCAGGGATTCAATACCGATCAGTACACGGGTCAGATGGGCGTCGTGCAAAAGCTGCAGTAATTCTTCGTCATTGGCCATGTCGGTGCGCCCAAAGAAAAAGCTTTCCTTAAATGTCAGATTTTCTGCGATCATCCGGCGGCAGATTTCTTTTGCACGCGCTTTGTCAGCAGTGAAATTATCATCTTCAAAATTCATGTAGCGAAAGCCCATTTGTTTGTACATGCGGATCTCATCAATGACGTTATCCACGCTGCGCTGGCGGTATGGAGCAAACATCCGGGAAGTGGTACAGAAGGTACAGCGATAGGGGCAACCACGGGTAGAGATAACGTTTGTCGCCTCGCAGGGTGTTTTCAGAATGGAATAATCTGGGAATGGCGCTTCATCCATGATATCCATAGGAATTCCGGGAACAATCCGGTCTGTGAGGCGTCCTTCCACCACATCCAGAATGACTTTTTCCCCTTCCCCGGTGATGACCTGATCCGCATGCCTGAGGGTTTCTTCCGGCAACCAGGTCGGATGCATGCCGCCCATGATCACTTTCGCATTTGATTTTTCATGAATGATGTCTGCCAGTTCATAGCCTCTGGGCGCGTTGGATGTCATCAGAGACAGGCAGAAAATATCGGTATCCTTAAGCAGACGCTTCAATGGAAGCCGGGCGTTGAGCTCTTCGTAGGCTTCCACCTGGTGGCCTGCCCTTTTTAAAATACCGCCGAGGATCAGCGGGCCGGTGATGGAGTTGGACTGACCATATATTTTTCCACCTAAGCGGTAGAGGGGAATTCGGCGCAGCGCGGCGGTCGGGACGATAAATACAATTTTCATAATGTAGTACCTCACAAAAATATCAGCATATGCTGATCAGAATCATGTAATAGTTTGCCTGTTGTTTGATATGAATGAAGTATTTCCTGTTTTTTTGCGGGCTATACAAAAAGTGAAAATCTATGTTATGATAAGTGCAATTATGGTACGAAAATGAGGTAGATCAAATGATAGATAAGACGAAAAGAAAGCACATCTGTACCGGACTGATGGCGCATGTGGATTCCGGAAAAACCACGCTGTCAGAGGCACTTTTGTATACTGCGGGTGCAATTCGAAAACTTGGAAAAGTAGATACAAAAGATGCATTTCTGGATACGGATGCGAGAGAGCGAGCCAGGGGAATCACGATTTTCTCCAAACAGGCCAAGCTTAGCTGGCAGGATACCGATCTGACGCTGCTGGACACACCGGGACATGTGGATTTTTCCGCGGAGATGGAGCGTGTATTGCAGGTGCTGGATTATGCGGTGCTGTTAATCAGCGGCGCGGATGGTGTGCAGGGACATACCGTGACACTCTGGAACCTGCTGCAGGAGTATGAGATTCCGACGTTTCTGTTTGTAAATAAAATGGATCAGCCGGGGGCGGACAAAGAAGCGTTAATGGCAGAATTAAAGGAGCGGTTGTCTGATGGCTGCATTGATTTTACAGATACTGCTGTGCTTGCAAATGCGTCTGAGGTAAATAATGTATTGACAGACAAGAGAAGTGCTTCTGAGATAAATATCAGTCAGGATCAGAGTACGTCGTTCCTGAATGAGCTGTATGAGGAACTTGCCACCTGTCAGGAAGAAGCGCTGGAGACTTATCTGGAAACCGGCAGTATCCCGACAGAACAGATTCGTCAGATGATCACGGAGCGCCAGGCATTTCCATGCTATTTTGGTTCCGCACTGAAAATGGAAGGTATCGAAGCATTTCTGAATGGTTTTGTATACTGGACAGAGCCGGTGGAGTATGCGCCGGAATTTTCTGGAAAAGTATACAAAATTTTCAGAGATGAGCAGGGAAACCGGCTGACGCATTTAAAGGTGACCGGAGGCGTTTTAAAAGTAAAAGACCTGATCAGCACGAAAAAAGAGGGCGATGATGACACTCTGGAAAAAGTAAATCAGATCCGTATCTATTCCGGTGAAAAATATGAAACACGGCAGGAAGTACAGGCGGGCGAAGTCTGTGCGGTGACGGGACTTATGGAGACTTATCCGGGACAGGGCCTGGGAGATGCGGCGCAGACACTGCCACCAATTCTGGAACCGGTACTGACCTGTCAGGTCTGCCTGCCGCAGGATTGCGATCCGGCGGTGATGTTGCCGAAACTGAAGCTTCTGGAGGAAGAACAGCCGGAACTTCATATTGTATGGGACGAGCAGCTGCAGGAAATACAGGCACAGATCATGGGTGAGATCCAGACAGAGATTTTGCAGAGCCTGATCGCTGAAAGGTTTGGGGTAGATGTTACCTTTGGAAATTCTCATATTGTATATAAAGAAACGATCGCAAATACGGTGGAGGGCGTCGGTCATTTTGAACCGCTGCGTCATTATGCGGAAGTCCATCTGCTGATGGAGCCGCTTCCGGCGGGCAGTGGACTGGTATTTGCCGCCAACTGCAGTGAGGACATGCTGGATAAAAACTGGCAGCGGCTGATTTTGACACATTTGCAGGAGCGGGAGCACCGCGGTGTACTGACCGGGGCGGCGATCACAGATATGAAACTGACGCTGATCGCAGGCCGGGCACATCAGAAACATACCGAGGGCGGAGATTTTCGTCAGGCAACGTATCGCGCGGTCCGTCAGGGACTCATGGAGGCGGAATCCGTTCTCTTAGAGCCATATTATCAATTTCGGTTAGAACTGCCGGAGGCAATGATCGGAAAAGCTATGACGGATATTGAAAAAATGAATGGAACCTTCGAAATCGCGCAAAATGAGAGTGGACTTTCGGTTCTTACAGGACGGGCACCGGTTAGTGAAATGCAGGATTATCCGAAAGAAGTGGCCGCTTATACAAAGGGCTTCGGACGGCTGTTTCTGACCCTGGATGGATATGCGCCATGCCATAATGCCGAGGAAGTGATCGCGGCTATCGGCTACGATCCGGAGCACGACTTGAGCAATCCGACCGGATCCGTATTCTGTGCTCACGGCGCAGGCTTTACCGTTCCATGGAACGAGGTAAAAGAGCACATGCATGTGGAAGGCTGGCAGTCGGAAGCAGACCGCAGAGAGGAACTTCCGGAGCGGGCCACCCGCAGCGTTATGGATGAGTGGATCGGTGTGGACGAAGTAGACGCGATTCTGGAGAAAACATTTTATGCAAACAGTGGAGCACGAACACGCAGAAACGGCGTGGTGCGCCGGCGCAGAGTGGAGAGCCGCACGGAATCCGTGACCAGAAGTTTTTCCCCGCAGCCGAAAAAGCAGGAGTATCTGCTGGTGGATGGCTACAACATAATCTTTGCCTGGGATGAATTAAAAGACCTTGCCCGGGAAAACATGGATGCGGCCAGAGGGATTCTTCTGGATCAGCTCTGTAATTATCAGGGAATAAAACAGATAGAAGTCATTGCCGTATTTGATGCTTACCGCGTTGTCGGTCACCAGACGGAATGTTCCGACTATCACAACATTCATGTGGTGTTTACAAAAGAGGCAGAAACCGCCGATCAGTATATCGAGAAATTTGCGCATACCAATGCATCGAAATATCAGGTGACCGTGGCCACATCCGACGGACTGGAGCAGATCATCATTCGTGGTGAAGGGTGCCGTTTGCTGTCCGCGAGAGATCTGCATGCGGAGATGGAATTGGCGGGAAAACAGCTCGGTGAAACGTATCTGGATCAGGATACGACGAAAAATCGTCTACTTGGGGAACTTCTCGATAAAATGAATGAATCATAGTTTGGGATTATGAAGAGAACTCTGCCGATTTTGTCTTGTCCGCTAATAATCGCGTTCCAAGAAAAAATAGTCAGAGTTCTCCATTTCAGTTATGAATAAGTTAATAATGTGATAGATTTTGTAAATTAGATTATAAGTATGAAAATGGTGCCAATGTGCAAAGTACGTTTATTTTTGTAACGTAGAAGAAGAAAAAGGGAATCATCTCCTCAAAGCAGGCGTCTTAGCCTGCGTGAGGTGACTGCTTCCCTTTTTCTTTACACAACCTATCGTATTACCACTACCACCCACAACCTACCGCATAAGCCATTTATATCCCACTTGAAATTTTTTCAGAACGTGGTATAATTAGCACTCAATAGGAGAGTTTGCTAACAAAGGAGGCGATCACATGTTAGTTTTGCCTGTATATGATTTACTGCTACTTCCAGACGTCACATTTTATTTCAAAAAAGACATCCTGGAACGGCTGCAGGTTGAAAAAGTGGAAAAAGGAGAGGAAATTTTATTTCTGATCCAGAAAGAGGAAAAGCGCCGGGGAGATCTGACCGTTGATGATTTTCAGGAGAAAGGTCTGGTCGGAACGGTTGAGAATATTGACGATGACGGAAATTTAAGTATACATATCCATGATCGTGTGGATATTTCCGACATTGAGCTGGAAAATGGCGAATTCATGGCGGATGCAGCCATCTGTACAGAGATTGCGGATCTTCCGGAGGAGGAAGCAAAGAAGATGTACAAGGAGACCAAGGACAGTCTGGTACAGTTTGTCAATGGTTTTCAGTGGGGCGTCTGGGCTCGTGCGTTTATCCAGCACTGGAATACGATGACGGAGATCGTATGTGCGATTTCCGGTTATCTGAATATCACGCCGGAGGAAAAATACGAGATCATCGCTACCGATTCTGAAAAAGACAGAGCGGAGCTTATGCAGAAAGCAATCTACGAATTTATCGAGATGTCACATATCAGCGATGAGGCGGAGAGTGCGCAGAAAGAGACCCATGAGCGGGTATATCGTGAATCTGCCCTGAAAAAACAGATTGAGTTTTTGCAGCAGCAGCTGGATGAGATGCATCCGGAAAACATATCCGACGTGCGTAAGTTTGAGAAAAAGATTCAGGAATCCGGCATGAATGAGGAAGCATTGCGGGAAGCAGAGAAAGTACTGAATCGTATGAAACAGGAAGGCAAGGACAGCCACGAATATGGTCTGCTTTACGATTACCTGGATTTTATGACTTCCCTGAACTGGCGGAAAGCGGCGCCGGTGGAGATTGATTTAAATCACGCGGAGCAGGTGTTGGATGAGCAGCATTACGGTCTGAAAAAAGTGAAAGAACGTATTGTGGAACAGATTGCCGTGATGGCCCTGAATAAAAAACAGTCCGGTTCTATCCTTCTTTTTGTGGGAGCACCGGGTACCGGTAAGACCAGTATCTGCCAGAGCATCGCAAAAGCACTGAACCGGGAATACGTCAGAATCAGTCTCGGTGGTGTCCGGGATGAGGCTGAAATCCGTGGACACAGAAGAACCTACATTGGAGCGATGCCGGGACGTATCATGGAAGGCATGAAACGCAGTGGAAGTTCCAATCCGGTTATGGTGCTGGATGAGGTGGATAAACTGTCCCATGATTACAGCGGAGATCCGGCCAGCGCACTGTTGGAAGTACTGGATCCGGAGCAGAATTTCAGCTTTACGGATCATTATATGAATGTGCCATATGATCTGTCAGATGTACTGTTTATCTGCACTGCTAATTCCATTGACACGATTCCGGAACCATTGCTGAACCGTATGGAAGTTATTCAGTTCCCGGGTTACACGGCGGTAGAGAAGTTTGAGATTGCTAAGAATTACCTGCTTCCAAATGCCATGAAGACCATGGGACTGAAAAAACAGAATCTGAAAGTAACGGATGACGCTATGCGAGAGATCATCAGTGAATATACGATGGAATCCGGCGTTCGTGGACTGAAGAAAAAACTGGAAACACTGTGCCGTCAGGCGGCTGTAAAACTGGTAAAAGGTGAGCAGAAGAGCATTACCGTAGGTGTGAAACGGCTGAAAGAATTTCTGGGGCGCAAACAGATTCATCATGATGTGCGTATGCAAAAACCGCAGGCCGGTGTTGCAACCGGACTGGCCTGGACCAGCGCCGGTGGGGAGATCCTTTTTATCGAGACATCCAGAATAAAAGGGGATGGAAAGGTCAAGATCACAGGACAGCTTGGCGATGTCATGAAAGAATCCGTACAGATCGCCATGACACTGGTAAAATCCATGTTCCCAAAAGAGGCAGAAAAACTCAGCGAATCCGATATACATATCCATGTGCCGGCGGGAGCTGTGCCGAAGGATGGACCGTCTGCCGGAATCACCATCGTGACGGCGCTGACCTCCATGCTGTTAGAAAAAGGTATTTCACCGGAAATTGCCATGACCGGAGAAGTGTCACTGCGTGGCGGCGTTATGCCGATCGGCGGCCTGCCGGAGAAACTGATGGCTGCCCAGCGTGCAGGTATCAAGACGGTATTTATTCCGTATGATAACCGTGAGGATCTGGAAGATGTGGCAGAGGAAGTGAAAGCAGAACTTAATATTATTCCGGTAAAATGGGTGGAAGAAGTACTTCAGAAAACCGGACTGACGGAATAAACAGATAAAAAATGCAGATACCAACATGAATGAAATATCATTCTGGCGGTATCTGCATTTTTAATTGTTTTTACAAATCATTCTGTTAAGAAATATCAGTTTTCTTCTTCACCAGGGACATCTTCGGATGCCGGTGCAGCTTCTTCTGAAGCATTGTTTTCTTCTTCTGCCCGTTTTTGCTCCATTTTCTCACCATAGGTGGCGTGCATACTTTTGACAATTTCCAGAAGAAGATCCTGCTGTCTGTCAGTGAGAAGAACGAAATAATCCAGAAAATCTTTCTGTTTATCTGTCACAGGATAAAGATTTGTATTTTCCTCTACGAAGAACTGGGATAACGTCATATCCAGAGAACCGCAGATATATTCCAATGTAGCAATGGATGGAATCGTATTGCGCTTACGCATATTGGATATGGTAGAAGTCGACAGACCGGACAACTTGGAAAGCTGATAATCATTTAAGTTCTGCTTTTTCATAATTTCATCAATTCGTTTTAGTACATCCATGATAAACCCTCCTAAAATTATGTCCGTATCGTTGTGTCTTCGTTTTATCGCTGGAAAACATTCAACGATATGAATATATTACTGACTTTTGATGTGACAAAATAGTGTACATGCGTGTTGGAAACATACTCAGTTGTATGCAAATAAGGTTCTGTTTATACTTTTTTAATTTGACAAAATATTAGCAAACGGGTAACATGAGTGCTAGAATTATGAATAAATGATGGAAAAAAATATTCATCGTCCGTCAATTGATAAAGCAACAGAGAAATGACAAACGTATTGGCAGGACGATTCCGGCAGAGAAGGAGGACACAACAATGTACGATGAAAAAATGTTAGATTCATTTTCGAAAGAATATGCAGAACGCTGTCAGGTGACAGACCAGATCACCGCTGAATTGTTTGACGCAAACGGTGTATTGCGCGGGCTGCGTGATAAAAACGGAAACGGTGTAGTTGCCGGATTAACGAATATATCCAAAATCGAAGCATTCAAGATGGAAAACGGACAGAAGATCCCATGTGACGGAAATCTGTGGTACCGCGGTTACAACGTCATTGATCTGGTAAAGGGCTTTGAAGGAAAACGCTGCGGGTTTGAGGAAGTTGCGTACCTGCTTCTGTTTGGTGAGCTGCCGACACCGGAGCAGCTGCATACATTCTGTGAAGCGCTGGCGACAGCGAGACACCTGCCAACGAACTTTACGAGAGACGTTATTATGAAAGCACCGAGTTCTGATCTGATGAACTCCCTGACCAGAAGTGTGCTGACACTGGCTTCTTATGATGAAAATATCCGTGATACATCGCTTCAGAACGTTCTGATGCAGTGTATGAAGCTGATCAGCGAGATGCCGATGCTTGCTGTTTACGGTTATCATGCTTATAATCATTATGTGTGTGACGAAAGTCTGTACATTCATCGTCCACAGTCGGATCTGTCCACAGCGGAGAATATTTTGCTGATGCTCAGACCGGATAAAAAATATACAGCCCTGGAAGCGCAGGTGCTGGATACCGCACTGGTTCTGCATATGGAGCATGGCGGTGGAAATAACTCAACTTTTACAACCCGTGTTGTAACTTCTGCAGGTTCTGATACTTATTCCGTTATTGCAGCTGCACTTTCCTCCTTAAAGGGACCAAAGCACGGCGGAGCAAATATCAAAGTTGTTGAGATGATGGAAGATCTGCGCAAAGAAGTATCTGATCGGGAAGACGAGGAAGAGGTAAAAACATATCTTGGCAAACTGCTGGATAAGCAGGCCTTTGATCATAAAGGACTGATCTATGGAATGGGTCATGCGGTATATTCATTATCCGATCCGAGAGCCCGTGTGTTCAAACACTTTGTTGAGGCGCTGGCGATTGAAAAAGGCCGGGAAAAAGATTTTGCCCTGTATTCCATGATCGAGCGTCTGGCTCCGGAAGTGATCGCAGAGAAGCGCAAGATCTACAAAGGTGTCAGTGCCAACGTGGATTTCTACAGTGGATTCGTATACAGCATGCTTGATATTCCGTTGGAGTTGTACACACCGATCTTTGCTATGGCCAGAATCGTTGGCTGGAGTGCACACCGCATTGAGGAGCTTGTCAACGCAGACAAGATCATCCGTCCGGCTTACAAGAGCATTATGCAGGAACGCGAGTATGTTGCCATGGATGAAAGAAAATAGCATCTGCTAATGATAGACAGAATTGCTGAAAATATATTTGCAACGGGATATGGCATAATGCGCGCTAGCAATTGAAATGTAGTTTGGAAATATAGTTTAATTGAAAAAAATTATTTTAGTGGGGGATTGAGAGAATATGTTTCACGAGATTGATGAAAATACATGGGATCGAAAAGAGATATTTGATGCATTTTTCGGCTATACTTATGCAATGACCGTACAGCTTGACATGACTGAGCTGCATGCGCAGTTGAAAGAACACGGATACAAATTTTATCCGACTATCTGCTGGCTGATCACAAAGACAGTAAATTCAGATGTGGACTACCGTTATGGCAGAGTAAATGGTATAATTCATAAGGAAAGTATCAGATTCAGAGTAGAGAAAAAGAGCAGTTCTGAA
>CAVKTR010000087.1:0-11957 GCA_963659325.1 Dysosmobacter segnis | reverse complement strand
CCATATATTCACGAAAACGCTCTGCAGTTGTTCCGCCTTGATACATGGTATATACCAGATTTCCATTAAGTCTAATGGATGACAAAGTTGCTATTTTTCTGCAATTTTTTTACAGAATAGAGAAAAATATGCTATTTCACAATGTGAATAGAAAAATTGTTCTGCTCGTTCTCGACAAACGACACAAACACAAAAATAGAAACATTTTTGGATTAATTAGAAAACGTAGATAAAGAAAATGTGGTATTTTTCCTCAGTAAGCGATTGTTAGCTACGGAGGTAAAATACCACATTTTCGTTTCATATATTAAGGATTCATATATTAAATATTAAAATAATTTTTATGACGATTTTCCAATACGTTTCAGATAAAGCTTCGTCTCACTGACAACCACTCCACTCAGTGCCACCAGTGCGATCAGGTTCGGGATCGCCATCAATCCATTAAAGATATCCGCGATAGTCCATACAGCAGAAACTGTCATGTACGGTCCGATAAATACAGCCAGAATATATAACCAGCGATATCCTTTTACGACTTTTTGATTTCCATGGCATAAATACTCCAGACATTTCTCACTGTAGTAATCCCATCCAAGGATTGTCGTAAATGCGAAGAATACCAGACAGATCATCAAAATAAATGCGGAAACCTGCTCCGGAAACGGTAACGTCATCTGGAACGCTTTTGTAGTAACTGCTACACCTTCCAGACCAATGTTCCATGTACCTGCGATAACAATGGAAAGACCTGTCATTGTACAGATAATGATAGTATCAATAAATGTTCCAAGCATGGAGATCAGTCCCTGCTGTCCCGGTGAATCAGTCTGAGCTGCTGCAGCTGCGATCGGCGCACTACCAAGACCAGCTTCGTTTGAGAAAATACCACGGGCGATACCTTTCTGCATTGCCATCAGTACAGCACCTAATGCTCCACCGGCGGCCGCACGCAGACCAAAAGCACTTTCAATAATTGTCTTGAATGCTTCCGGGATATCTCCAAGGTGTGTCAGCAGAATGATCAGTACAACTGCCACATATGCGATTGCCATAAACGGCACAACAATCTGGGAAACACTGGAAATACGCTGGATGCCACCGATTACTACCAGTGCCACGCAGATGGAAAGTAAGACACCTGCGATTACGATCGTCCAGGAATAATCTGTGCCAAACATATGTACCGTCCATGTTTTATCCGGATCAAAGAATGTCTGAACTGCATTTGTGATACCATTGATCTGTGTGAAAGTACCGATACCCATCAGGCCGACGCAGACACCGAAAAATGCAAAAATCTTTGCAAGCCATTTCCACTTTGGTCCCATACCTTTTTCTATGTAGTAGAACGGGCCACCCACAATATGACCATCCTCTGCAACGGTACGGTATTTGACTGCCAGCAGACATTCTGCATATTTGGTAGCCATTCCAACAAATGCAGCCACCCACATCCAGAATAATGCACCCGGGCCTCCGGCTACCAGCGCAGTTGCAACTCCGACGATATTACCGGTACCAATGGTTGCGGACAATGCCGTACACAACGCTGCGAAACTGGACACTTCTCCGCTGTCACCACTTTTTTCATTTACAAAAAGTTCCTTGATTGCGCGTGGCAGAAGCCGGATCTGCAGACCTCTGACTCTTGTTGTCAGAAATACACCGACTGCCAGAATGAGGACGATCAGGGGAATGCCCCATACAAAATTGTCGATTGATGATAAAATTTGATTAAACACTTTTCTTCTCTCCCTTTTTATAATAATAAAAAATAAGGCTGATAAAATATCAGCCTCTAAAGAGTAGAACATGCATATATTGTGGTATGCTCTGTCCTTTTGCCTGAGAGATAAGCAGCTATAAAGCCTTTTATAACCGCGACACCTTCGGCGCTTCGCTCCTGCGAAGACTCTCCAGAGTGAACCCGTCTGTAACAAGTCCGTAGAAAATCATACCACATTTTTTTCTCATACACAAGTATTTTTCTTTGTACAACGTACATCTGTCTTTCTACAGAGTTACAGTTCACGGATATCCTGCGAACTGTAACTCTGCGATGACACCGTCTATTTTTTTGAAACCACTGATTGATCTTTCGAAGATTCCGGCATTTTCTTTGAAGGATCCGATTCTTTCTTCGGAGAAGATGGCATTCTCTTTGAAGAATCCAATTCTTTCTTCGGAGAAGATGTTCTTCTCTTTGAAGGATCCAATTCTTTCTTCGGAAAAGTTGGTTCGTTTATCACCGGATGATCATCCATTGCGGCAACGTTCAGCTCCAGCCCTTTCTTCAGTTTAGCCAGCTCGTCTTTCTGTCTTTCCTGATTTTTCTTCTGAATACTGTCAACTTTTTCCTGTGCTTTTTCCAGCATTTTTTTCAGATTCTCTGTTTCCGGGAATTTGCCCTTTTGTATCTCCGAGAGCAGGTTCACATACAGGATATCTCTACTGCAGTTTTTGTCCTGAATCTGAATCCCGGTATCATAAAGCCGTGCCTCTGCCATCTGTGCAGAATTTTTTTCTATCTGATCCAGCAGTGTCTCCAGACCTTTCTCCTCCAACACCTGCTTTTCAGCCTCTCCAAAGAACGGATCTTTATTCATTCTGTCCAGCCACTCACTTTCATTCAGATCCAGGTGCTCTACATAGGCAAGATACATTGCTTTCTCCAGTACGGTTCTCATTTTGGAAAGCTTCTCAGCGTCATTGCTTCCGGGATATGTTATTTCCCCGTTTAAGCAGAAATTCCTCTTGATCTCATCCCTGAGTTTCTCCTTTTCGATAACGATATAATTATACTTTACATCGTCTAATGCAGCACGGATGTAAGATTTATCTACATCAGAAAGCTCCGGTTTCTGATGCAAAGCCTGCAGGTTCTTGCACCACACACACATATATGTACGGAAGTAACGCTCAAACATAGGAAGCTCTACCGGATAGGCCTTCAGCTTCTTTTGTACTTCAGGATTTACCTTGGCTTCTTCTGCTTTCTTTGCAATGCTATCCAGAGCTGTAAGATTAAATCCCTGATATATCTTGTCTTTCAGATTTACATTTGTCGGCAAAAATGAGACAATTGCTTCTCCTCTGATCTCTCCTGAGATGTATCCTCTGAATTTCCCGGTTCTTACATAATCTGACTTTGTCTCTATCAGTTCATTCTGCAGATAAGCGGCTCCATTTTTCTCCAGCGTCCTTCCGGGTTCAGGCTCTCTGCGCAAATTCAGTTCCATATCCTGAAACCACTCTGCCGTAAACTGATAGTGTGTCTCTACCTTGCCATCTTCCGTTCTGGTAGTATATCCACATTCCTGACACATATCGCTGATCCTCATCGTCTGCGCTTCTTTTTTCATCGGGTCAAAATACTGGACCTGGCCATCTTTTACTCCATAAATTGTCCGGTAATGTCCGCCATATGATAAAGCCAGCGGAGAATTATGCTCCTTGAGGGCCTTTACAATGCATGACGTCAACATCATCCGTGCCTCTATCTTATCCATCACTTTCTTGCAGGATACCTGATTTACGATCGTGGTCGGCAAAAGTTTCTGTACCAGATCCGTATAATGCATCAGATCATTTGGGGCATCCTTATTGGCATCCGCAAGATCTTTTTCATCAAAACTTTCTGCATCCGGTCTGTAAGCCCGGATTTCCTGCTGATCCAGATCAATGCCGCGGTAGCTGAGCAATGATGCGAGTGCCACTGACCAGGATCCAAAGGATGTGTTCTGCGGATTTTTCTGTGTCACTCCCGAAAGGCTCACATTGTTTCGATCCCGTTCTTCTGTTTGCGGCTGCCCCTGAGGAACCGCTATATCTGCCTTTTTTGCAAGGCTCTCAATATGCTCCAGGCTTTTGATGCGGTGTTCCAGGTGCTTTTCAAGACGCGGTCTCATCCCTGTCCCCTCGTCCGCTTTCAGTTTCTCTAAAACTGCAATATCATTGGAATTAAACTTCTTAAACTTATCCTCCGTCAGCTTGCTCCCGATATGTACAAATCTGTCATATTCCTTATAATATTCTGCGCTCTCTGCCAGATCATCGCCACCGGCATCCGGTGAATAAATTTTGTCCACATATTCCATAACGGGCCGGTTATTCGGTAAATCAGCTTTATTTTTCGAACTGTTTTTGACGATATCCCCGATATCAGAAAAAAGCTTCCCGACACTGAACGCTTCTTCTTTGGCATTATTTTGCAATTTTCCGTCATTGTCCGGCGCATTGTCCGGATCTGCCACCGCCTGTGCAGGATTTTTCGCATTTTGCCGTGCTGTCCGGATGCGTTTGAATTCTTCCGGTGTGATCTCAGTTTTCAATTTATTTATCATTGTCTGGGAATCTTCCAGTATCTGGTCAACCTCCGCTTTTCTACCGGCAGAAACGTTATGCCCTGCTTTGGACTTTAACCTTCTTTCCAGATACCCACTGACCAGCCTCATTGCATTTCTGAGATCATATAATCTTTCCCGGTTTCCCGGATTATTCAAAAGATCCGTGATCCTGCTTTCGCTCACCCAGTTTATTTCATCCGCAGTTTTCTTTGATCCATTACCCGCATTTGCTGCAAGATCGGCCATTGCCTTTTTCTCCTCAAACAGATTCAGCTTTTCAATGATATATTTTCTTGCACTCAACGGCATAACCCAGTCCTGGATCTTGAGGATAGAAGAAGCAAGTTCCCGGATCTGTGTCCTGATCAGTTCCTGATCTTCTTCCGTCATCGGCTTCTTATCCGTATCACTGTTCTTTACTATTTCCCCGGATAAAGATGCCATTGTCTTGCACAATGCCATCAGATTCTCTATATCCCCGGCTACAAGTTTATTTTCATTCTCCTTCCACTTCTCTGTCCTTTTTTCATAATTTTTTGATGAGATCGTATATTTCACAGCATTACCTGCTCCGATCATCTCCAGCGCCTTCTTCTGGTTTTCTTCCACGACATCGGACATGACACTCAGGAAATCTTCCGGTTCCTCATTTTTGTTGACCATATTCACTGCTTTTATGTAAAGTTCTGCTTCTTTCACCAAAGACTCATATAAAATCGACGTAAACGCTTTCAGATGGTCTCCTTCCCTGGTAACACATTGTTTGCCTTCAATCTTCAGATCATCCACGTTGAAATCTCTTCTTCCTTTTCCTTTCATATACGCTGTGAGCATTTCCATCCCACCCACAGAAGCTGTGCTAAGCACGGAATTGAATAAACATAATTGCTGTATTTCTGCCCCGTCACTGTGCAGGATCCGATTTCCCAGATTGACGATCTTCTGGTCATTTTTTGCTTTCTCCTCTTGCGATTTTTTATCCTCCGCCAGACCAAGCATCTCCTCAAGTTCCTTTCGAATCGTTCTGAGATCTTTCTCCGGATGTTCTGTATATATTTTTCTGAACTCATATAATATGCTCTTCTCATCTTTTTTCCAGTGCTCTTTCACGCCTTTATCCAGACGGGATACTATGCTTTTCAGGATATCATTTCCGTCATCGATCGTATTCTGTAAACGCAGCTGTCCCTGTGAAAAATTATAAACAGCAGTTGGCAATTCCAGCCCGAGCTTCTGTGCTTCCATAAGCACGACAGCTATCTTGGATCCTATATCCCCCTTTTTCCCAAAAACGGTACTTATCATTTTCTTGAAGTCTGTTTCTCTGTCTTTATATATCTTTTCGGAGTCATCCGAAAGCAATGCGGCATAATGCTCCGCAAAACCATCTGCCAGTCCCAGGCTGGCACACAGGATCATATGTGCGATATGTTGTTTCTGATCTGCTGAAAGCAATGTGGCATTTCCATAATCAATCACCGTAGCCTCACTGTTACTGATCATGATATTATCTTTATGCAGGTCTGCCTGATAAAAACCGGTTTTAAAAATAGCTTCTGTAACCCATTTTTTGGCCAGTTCTGTCAGGAATTTCTGTCGCCCGGACATTCCCCCTACCAGCGAAGTCAGATTGTCGACCAGTAATAACTCCTTCTCAAATCCGGAATATTCTCCCTCAAATTGTTTCTGCAGGGACTGTACATCTTTAAAATACTCTCCAACAGTACTTCCATCTGCTTTTTCCAGCGCAAGATAATTCGATGCCGGGGTTATAAGATTTGCCAGTGCCTCACTTTTTACACGTTTGTCGCCCTCATTATAGACTCTTCCATGCAGGATATTTTGCGATTCGTTACACAGATCCAGCTCCTGCTCATAAACTTTCATCTGATGGGCAAAAGTTTTTCCCATACCTTCACTTGTCTCTCGTGCACATTTCAGGAAAAATTCTTTATCCAGTGCCATTCTCCTTCTCACATCAGGTCTGAGCAATTTTATGACTACTTCTGTCTCCTTCCCTTCCGAATCAGAAATCGTACATAAAAAGGCTTCACCCACAGAAGCAGCACCTAATGACTCTTCTATCCGGATCTTTTTAATTGTCCCTTCGGATGCTTCGATGATACGGTTCATCTGTGCCGCAACCAGCGTTTTCGGAATCGAATGCAAATGGGATTTCATATCATCCATGGCATTCTTCATACCTGGTGACAGATCCTTGGTCGGAAATCCCTGCAATGTCTTATGCAGCAAAGGTCCTGCCCCTTTAAACAACCCCGCCATAAAACTGCCCAGCTGCTGTTCCAGAAGTTCATTTTTCTTTTCCGGCTCCAGTTTATCATCCGTTATCTGTGAAGGTTTCACTTCCCGCAATGCGCTGGCGAGCATACCGCGCTGCTGATCTACTCCCTCCTCAACGAAGTATCCCTGCAGTAATTTTTTATAAAAAAGTCCCTGACCGGATTCTCCTGTAATACTATTGACCAGCATATCGGAAATTTCCAGGTCATTTACCTCCATAAATACATCCTCATCTTCATTGAACATATTTTTATTCAGGTTCTCGTTAATCTGTTGCTGCAAAGCCGGCATTACTGTCTTATTTACCAGATTCTGGATATAACTGTCCACCGCTTCAAGGCTCCTGCTGATCTGCAGTTCCTGACGAGTGTCACAGATATAGGCATAAGCTGCATCCACCTTCGCGGTCTCCAGATTGACAAGCTTGGTTGTTACGGTATTTTTTAAGTTATCCAAGAAATTTTTTTCTTTTCCATCTCCCTCCCCTTTCGACAGCATACTTACATAACCCTTCAGGTCATTCACTATTTTCTCTTTTTCTTCTTTGGTAAGTTGTTCCGCAGCCGCTTTATAATCCTTTTTATCATCGCTCTTTCCATTCATCATGTCACTTTTTGACATAACGAAATCCATATGCTTCACCGAAAGCTCATCAATGATCCGGTCGCTTCCAATATGTTCCGCCAGACGAACTACTATTTCTGCTGCTTTTCTCGCATCAGCAGCATTTCCCACGAATCCTTTAATGATATTACTCAGATCTTTGCGTTCACAAATTTTAATCGTTTCTTGGACAGAAGGCATATCCCCTTCCAAAAATTTTCCTATCTGCAGGCTGCTAAGCAAACCCGTATCTTTATTATAAAACAGATCTTCCACATTTAATTGTTCCAGTTTATGCTCTTTCAGTTTCATTTTTTCCACTACACGCTTCAGCATGTCCTGATCCTGTATGAGCATGGCAACCGTATCCGCATGATTATAAATGATATATTTCATTCTGTCTGCCGGATCATCCCTCCCGGCAATCTCATGTTTCCATGCCTCCGACGGCCAGATCAGATCCGCGATCAGATCCTTGACCGCCTTCTCATCCTGATCCCAGACAACTGCGTCCGTCTTTGGTGGAAGCTTATCAAATTCTTCTGAGAACTGGATCCTGCTCTGTATCGAACCATCCATTGATACTTTTTTCAATGCATTTACGGAATTGACCACTGCTCTGTCAAGCATCTTTTCTTCCACATGGGCGATTACGCCATTGTCAAGATTCCGTATCACATCATCTGCATTAACTGTTACCCCGCGGGACATTCTATCCAGGACACTCCTTGCGGATCCTGCGAGTGCTTTCCTGGAATACTTGAATAACAGTGCTGTATCTATGCCCAGTGTTGTATTCAGCAGCTTACGCAGTCTCTCCTCCGTAATACCTTGTCCATCCGCGTCCCCCCCTGAAGCCTTCTCAAGAGAATCACGCAAAATATTCAAAACATTCCCTGCCCCGTATGCATTGACACTGGCACACATATCTTCTTCTATGTATCCTATGATATTTTGCGGTTTGCAGGCAGTATTAAACTGCATGCCATCAACCACGAAATACACACGACCTTTCTCATTCATGCCAAATTCTACAGTAGACTCTCCCATATTCATGACCAGATGACCCGTATTGTCACTCTGCAGTGCCTTCAGATTCGCGTAAAGCTGTAAAATGACCTGTGTATCTTCAGGGGCATTATCACGTATGATATCTGACGGCGGGCTTTGCATCAAAAATATTTTTGCAATTTTCCTTGATCCGGACTGCAGTTTTTCCAACATCTGCTTATGATCCTCATTTTGGGGTTCGGCCTGCAGCTGCGGCTTGTTCAGCGCAACCATCTGCTCATATAATTCTAAATCAAATGAAAGATAACTAAACTTCTCATCTGTCATATACTGCTGCAGCTTTTTTATTCCTGCTTTAAAACGTGTTTTCGGCATATTCTGGGCTACCAGCTGCATCTTTGCCATGTTTTTATCCGCATTCGGATCCCCCTTGAGTAAAAGGTCAATTTTTCCATCCAGCTCAGTTAATTTCTTTATTTTGTCCATGTCTCTGCCATTCTTGATGACATCATCCGCAAGTTTTCGATGCTGGGTCAGCAGACTGCAGAGTTTCCCCAGTAAAGCAGTTCCCTCTGCAACCTCTTTTTCTTTCCCTTTCCATGCTTTCACTGTCGGGAAAATACTCACGACATATTCTCTCAGTCCCTTCGTCCCTGAGCTGAGTTCCGGAAGACTATATTTCCTGATCTCCTCTGAAAACCCAGGTTTATTTAAAGCTTTAAACACATATTCCATGCAGTACTTTCTTGCTTCTGAACGTACTTTTTCCTTTTTTTCTTCCGTCTTGGCACCTTCAATCTTGACCGCGAATGCCATGACTGTCTCCATAAACTCTTCCCTTTCACTAAGAAGCCCGATTCTTAGCTCCTCAGTGTTAAAATTTTTCACCAATCGCTGCGATCCGTCGAGAAAAGAATATGCAATATCACTGATGGCAGGCATATGACCGGTTGCCAGTTCTTCAATCCTCTTCATCGGTAAATTTACTTCTATGCCCTGTTTTTCCCCCGCAGCTATTATGTCAAGCAGCTTTTCTATCTGCTTATTCTTTTTTGTCTTAAAGTCAGGCGTTTCCTCAACCCTCATCGCTTTCCGTACTGCGTATGCTATATTTAGTTCATCTACCGTATATCTTTCTTCAAACTGTATCACTGTATTGACGCGTGAAGATATGAGATCTACGTTTTTTATAAACTCGCGCAATTTTTCCATAGAGATCGGACGCATTCCCTCATCCCGATAAAACAGGCCTAATTTTTTACGGTAAAAGTCTAAGCGCTTACTCTTAAAATCATCAGAACTGTTGATTCCCTGGATTTTTCTGCTTTCTACTTCCCGCACCAGTGCTAACCTTGCCAGCTGCTCACGCATTTTTTTATTCGTCTCACTTAGCTTCTGCCGCTTTTTTGCAGAGTTTAACACATTTGTGGCAGTCCGCAGCCTGCCTTTATAAACTTCCACATAATCAGAATTCCACGGTGAAAGTACTTCTACAAAATCTGCATATGTCAGACGGGCAATCGCATCCGTTTCTTTTTTTCTGTCTGCCTGATTTTTCTCACTGATATTTTTCACATACCCACTGAGACTTCTGATCGTAGTCTGTCCTTTCGGATAATTATTTTGCCGGATTCCAGGATTTTCAATGAGTCTGCGGAGTGTTGCAAGCTGTCCAAACTGCTCTCTCAGCATATTCCTCGTTTTCAGGACTGCTGCCCGGCGGTCTTTACCTCTGTCTGAACCCGGATTGCTATTGATACAATACGTCCTGCACTCTCTGATTGCCTTTATCATAAGTTCTTCTATCTCAGCAAGGTTTTTTCCTGTCTGCTCATCCATTATTTCCGTGGAAATCTGCTTTTTCATTGCCTTCTCGCAGGCATCAACAGCCTTTTTTACATCCTTCATCAGATCACTGTCTTTTCCCGTCAGATCCATCACCGGGTATCTGCCTATACTGTCGTTGACATAAGGCTGAATGGCAGGATCTGGCTGCCCCTTCATAGCAGATGCATCTTCCTGTGCTACCTCTTTTCTGTCATTGATGGCATCCTTCTGTTCATTTTCTTCCCCATGGAAATTTTCCTTTGGGATTTCTTCCTGCAGTTTTCTTTGTTTCTCAATTCTTTCCTGTTGCCGAGCATTCTTCTGTCGGATTTGTTCCTCCATCTGGATTTTTACTTGATTCTTCTTCAGCCATATACGTAACTTTTTATCAAACTCAGGAAACTCATCTGAACTAAAATCGTTCGTAAAGTTAAAACTCTCTATCTCCCTTCCAACAGCCTTACCTGCCAGATTTTTCATACGGTCTTTGCAATATGCCTTCAGAGTGGCTACACTTATTATGACAGTTGATAAAATGTTCTCATCAATTTCCTGCCTCAGTATCTTCTCAACTCTTTTTATATCTTCCTCCGTCACCACACTATTTTTATTGTCTTCAGAAGCTTCATCACCTTCTTTTAAATCAACAAAAATCCGTTCCAGGGTATTCAATATCGTAGTAATTCCGTCTTCCCCATATGCCTCACGGAGTTGTCTGTTGTCCTGCAGATCTCTTTTCCACATGGCAAACTTTAATTTTCCTGAATCCTCACTATTTCCGGTAATTTTTTCATAATCTTTTTGAATACCGTCACACGGAGCTTTTTCATTTATCTGCCACATAGCAACGCGCCAGTATGTACAGATATGCAAAAGTATCTGATACTTCGACATGTTGCGGTATTTATCCTGCAATGCCGCATCGTCAACGTCTTTTGCCGCCGGATTCATAAGCTTTTCCAGAAAGGCCAGATTCGCACATGTTGCAGCGTCTATCTCGAATTTATCATCTGAAAGGATCCTCAGATATACGCTATGTAACTGCTCTAATTTTTCGCTCAGAAGTTCCGAACCATCCGTCGCATGGCTATAATATTCTTTCAGGCGATTTAACTTCTGCATTAATTCTTCATTTTTTTCTGATGGTAAACTAAAAAATCCCATATTTTCTCCTCCAAATAGGTAGCGATTTACACAGTAAATCAACGAACGGTGAATGTGAAGCCTATGATCTGCAAAATACTTTTTGACCTTCATATTACTATTTTTTGTTATCTTATCACTTACCCCCATTTTATACAAGATTCCACTGTATGGTACATCAAAAATTATATAGCTGATACATTGATCATGGACAAGCTTTCAGGCTTTTAACCGTACATTTCAAAAAAAGAAGGTGCAGCGGGTTACATTGAAGCTTTTTGCTTGTCTCGCATTTTCCTTTGGTGTACAATACCGGTAAGCTACAGATGTATGAATACAATGTACTCTCAGAATCTTTCTAAACGAGACATTCTGGCTATATTTCTGATATACTGTTTTCATTTTCTCGTCGTACACACCGTGTACGCACTGCGAAAATGTCATTGTATATCAAAAATCTATCTCAGAATTCTTCATTTAAAAGATTCCGAGAGTACATTACATGGAAAAGGAGTAGAAATATTATGAAGCAGATTACTTTAGGAAGTACCGGCATCCAGACACCTCAGAACGCTTTCGGCGCACTGCCGGTTCAGCGTGTATCCATGGAGGAAGCTGTCAGAATCCTTCATCGTGCCTACGAGGGTGGCATGACATTTTTTGACACTGCCCGCGCCTACAGCGACAGCGAAGAAAAAATGGGCGAAGCCTTTGGACATATGC
>CAVKTR010000086.1:0-12114 GCA_963659325.1 Dysosmobacter segnis | reverse complement strand
CAATTATTTTAATCGCATTGGTAGCAGGCGGATTGCTCTACATTGCATTCCCGATTTTAATCGTATTGGGATTGGTTTCACTGGTAGCAAGAAGATAGATGATAATTAAAGTATATATAAGGTTAAACGATTAAAGTTACAGTCAAATAGGATAGATAACGAAGGGAGTGCCAATTATATATTATTGCAATGGTAGTGATGCCGCGAAGAGTATACTAGTGAATGATTGTAAAAGATGAATGGATTTAACAGAATAATAAAATATTAGTAAGCAAAAATACATTTCAAAATGATAATATGATACATCTAAAGGAAACCGATTAAACATAAAAAATCTGTTGCTTTGGAGGTATTTTTATGTTCGGAAAAACAACGTTTAAATTGGAAAGCGCAATGTTAAATGTAAAAAATGACAAAATTTTTCATTTTTGAACATATGAACAAATTTTTTTATGAAAAGGTCTTAAAAATGCAGGAGAAAAGAGTTAAAATAAAACGGCAAATGCAATAAAGTAATTGAGGATGAACAATGAGAGAAGATAAAAACGAGACAAGATGGGATAAGCTTTTACATATTCGAACAATGGGACGGGATGATTCCCACTCCGATCAACATAGATTTCCTTATGAGCCGACGCCGTATTGTGTGCTGGAGCGTCTGGCCAATTCCGGTTACATCCGCAAGGAAAATACTGTGATCGATTATGGTTGCGGAAAAGGCCGTGTGGACTTCTTTTTGTCATATCAGACCAGATGCCATTTCTTAGGTGTTGAATACGATGAGAGAGTGTTTGCGCGTGCGTTGGAAAACAAAGTGGATTCGGTGGCTTCCGGGCGAGTGGATTTTGTACAGGCGAATGCGGAAACTTTTGAAGTGCCGGAAACGGTTGATAGATGCTACTTTTTTAATCCATTTTCACTGGAATTGTTGAAGAGAGTGATGGGACGTATTCTGGATTCCTATTATGCAAATCCGCGTAAGATGCAGTTATTTTTTTACTATCCGACGGATGAGTATATTTCCTATGTGATGACGGTGGATGAGCTGATGTTTGTGGATGAAATTGACTGCAGAGATCTGTTTCCGGGGAATGATCCGAGAGAAAGAATTGCGATTTTTGAGCTGTAAGGGGAAACACGATGTCAGAACAACAGAAATTAAAGAGACTGAAGATCAGAACAGGCATATTTTTTATTGCTGTATTTGTAATTGTAATCGGCTGCGCACATCTGATCCAGCGTTCGCAGGAAAACAGAGAAAAACTGAAAGCATCCTATATGGCGGAATCCATGATTCGCCGGATTGAATCACAACTGAACCGCTATCTGGAAAACTCAGAATTTTTCAAAAGCATTATTTCATCTGGTTATGAGATCAGTGAGGATGAGTTTACAGACATATCGCAACTGATGAAGGAAAATAAAAAAGTAATCGAGGCGTATGAGCTGGCACCAGCTGGAGTGGTTACTATGGTATATCCACTGGAGGGCAACCAAAAGGTGCTTGGAATGGACATGCTACAGCTTCCGGAGCGAAAACGGGAGGCAACGATTGCAAAAGAAAGCGGAGAATATACCATTGCAGGTCCATATGAATTAAAACAGGGTGGAACAGGTGCGCTACTGTTTGACCCGATTTATGTGAAAGATGAAAACAGTGAGGAAGTATTCTGGGGATTTTCCATCTTGGTAATAAACTGGAAAAATTTTTTGGAAGAATTGAATGTTGAGAGTCTGGAAGCGGAATCTTACCATTTCAGGATTTGGAAATATGACCAGAATCAGAAAAAAATAACGATCATGCAGGGGGAAGAAACGGATTTTACAGATGCACTGGACGTGGAATGCAGTGTGCCAAATGATACGTGGCATATTGAAATTGTGCCGAAAAATGGCTGGATCACAATCGGCGAGCGTGTGTTGTGGTATGTGGTCAGTATTGCACTGGCTATCTTTTTGACGATTGCATACTGGCAGAACAAAATGAAACGTTATCATGAATCCGTTTATGCCGGAAGGATTGAACAGGCGGCGAAAAAAGCAGAAGCGGCCAACGCGGCTAAGACACGTTTCCTGTTCAGCATGAGTCATGATATTCGAACCCCAATGAACGCGATCATTGGATATTCTGACCTGTTGGAAAAGAATATTGATCAGAAGGAAACGGCGCTTGGATATGTGAAGAAAATCAAGGCTTCCAATGCCATGCTACTGTTATTGATCAACTATACCCTGGAGATGGCGCGGATTGAAAGCGGCATGACGACACTCAAAGAAGAAGTGGGAGATTTGCAGCAATTTATGGAAATTCTGCAGACTGTATCAGAACCGCAGATTTCGGAAAAGCATCTTCAGTTTGCCTGGAACCTGAATGTTACACACAAGAATATAATTTGTGATGTGACAAAATTGAGGGAAATTATTGTCAATATTGTCAGCAATGCGATTAAATATACACCGGACGGTGGAAATGTTTCGTTGAATATTGAGGAACTTCCACAGGACAAAGAGAGCTATGCAGCATACAGATTTACTGTTGTGGATAACGGCATTGGAATGAGTGAGGAATATCTGCCACACATTTTTGAAGAATTTTCCAGAGAACATACCAGCACAGAAACAAAAATTGTGGGCGCTGGTCTGGGGCTCCCAATCGTGAAATCACTGGTTGATCTGATGGGCGGAACAATCCATGTTGAAAGCAAACTGGGTGAGGGCAGTAAATTTTTGATCGAGTTGACGTTTCAGATTGCAGAGCAGCAGGCGGAGGATAATGCGCCAGATCAGAGTGAACATGAACTCACAGCCGCGTATGATTTTTCGGGTAAACGGATTCTTCTGGTGGAAGATAATGAGCTGAATGCGGAAATTGCTATGACAATTCTGCAGGAAAAAGGATTAGCTGTAGACTGGGTAAAGGACGGCACAGACTGCCTTACGACATTGGAAGAAAAACCGGTACATTATTATGATGCGGTTCTGATGGATATTCAGATGCCAAAGATGAACGGTTATGAGGCAACACAGAAAATCAGAACATCACATGGCAAAAATGCAGATATTCCGATTATTGCCATGACGGCGAATGCTTTTGCGGAAGATCGGAAGAAAGCATTTGAGGTTGGGATGAATGGACATGTGGCCAAGCCGATCAATGTGGAGATGTTGATGAGGGCGCTGCGGGAGAATTTGAATGAAGAATAAATGACAAAGGAGGGAACGAAATTATGGCAGGCTACATTTGTAAAATAGTAATGGAGGATACACATCCACCTGTGTGGAGACGAGTTGTAATACCGGAAAAAATTACTTTTGGAGAATTACATGAAGTCATACAAATAGTGTTTGACTGGCAGGAAATGCATCTTCATGCTTTTGAAATACCTGCGGATCATATATGTATTGATAATGAAGAGGATACGTGGGGGGACCATTACGACGAGGCAGTGACGCTAATTGATTCTTTTTTCAAAAACTATAAATGGATTCGGTATATATACGATTTTGGGGATGACTGGAGACATAGAATTAACATAGAGAAAATAGATGAGACGTATCAGGAACGGCATGTGACATTATTAAAAGCCAAAGGTGACAATTTTATGGAAGACAGTGGTGGCATCTGGGGCTATGATGAAGAAGCTTATCGAAATCCATTCCAAAAACAAAAGGTAGAACGGAAGTTGAGTAAGAAAAAACTGGAACGTCATGATGAATTAGAAGAAGAACCATTATTGAAAGAATCTGTGGAAAATTTGAGGGATATGCTTGAGCGTATGTTGTCTTTAAAGTCAGAAAATCTCAACGGATTAATGGCAGAAGCATTGCAAAAAATGGATGACGATGTGGTTCAGGGAAAAAGTGTAAGAAATGTTGTTGGAAAGGGTGAGAAAAGTATGTTGAGCAAAAAATGGAAACGGTTTTCAGTGCTGACAGACAAATGTTATGCGAATATGATTGGCACTGAAAAAGATAGTTCCTGTTGGAAACAGGCATTTGATTTATTGATGGAAATTGTCAGAGATGAAAGAAAAATTAATCCGGATTTTTCAAAAGAGATTGGGCTTCTTGATGATGAAACGGATTATGAGTATGATATATTAGGCTGGCTGGAAGATTGCCTGGATGAAACAGACATGCGAAAACAGTATGATCTGTTACTTGAAATGTGTAATGAACTTTCGATGTTGTTTATACTGACAGATGATGCAGGATTAGATATAAAATTCAGGAAAAGTACCGTGTTGCGCGATTTGAAAAAAGTGGAAGAAGCAGTGGCATTTTGCAGAGATTGGTATGAAACAGAGAAGGATAACATAGTGGCTGCAACAGCTTATGTTTATGCTCTTATTGATGAAGAAGAATATGCAGATGCAGAAAAAATGATTCAAATATTTATAACAGATTTTTCAGAATGTACAGAAGACGAAGAATTGATGTTCCGGGCAGCATCTAAATATTATGATGTGACTGGTAATAAGAAAAAGAAAAAAGAGGTAGATAAGGCATTAAAAGAATATGAAAAAATAGTTGATCAGGAATTGCTCGATTGGATAGAAGGAGATGATGACGAGGACTGGGATAATCTGCCTTTTGATTAAGCAGGTCTGTAAAAAAGAATTTATTAAAGAAAAATCGGCAGGGAAAACAGATAAAGACGGTTAGTTACGGCGAAGGAGAAAAAATATGAAGATATGGTTAGATGATATGCGCCCTGCCCCGGAAGGATATGTATGGTGTAAAAGTGTAAATAGTGCCAAAAGAATCATTGAATCTGCAGAGGAACCGATTTTGCTGGTTGATTGTGATCATGATCTTGGAGATTTTGCTTATGATGGCGGAGATGGGATCAAATTGTTGGATTGGCTGGTGGAAAATAGTCTTTTTTATCCAGTGAAACTTCATACTATGAATCCGGTTGGCAGAGAAAATATGCTGCGGTTGATTCATAGATACTGGCCAGAATAAGTGGAATTAAATCTCAATATAGACATACATCAAATTCTCCCCGCATAGATTGTAAAAAAGCAAACTATGCGGGGATTTGAGTGAAAGGTTATATCGAGGAACGGGCAATGGAAATTGCGCGATATATCATAGACAACAATGCAACGGTGCGTCAGGCTGCGAAGAAGTATGGCATCAGTAAATCGACGGTACATAAAGACGTCACGGAGCGCCTGAAACAGATCAGTCCGGCGTTGGCTGTTAAGACGAGAGTTGTGTTGGATGTCAACAAATCAGAACGGCACATTCGTGGGGGAATGGCCACCAGAGAAAAATATTTACATCAGCATCATATGTAAAGCAGAAAAATAAAAAAGACAGGAATTGTTCTTGAAATAGATATGTGTCCTTGGAATTTGGAGGACATGTCAAAACTGTAAAAGGAATGATTTCTGTCTTTTTTTATTGTGTAAGAATAGTAAAATTCTACGTTTTTTATGTTTCTGATGTTTCTAGCACATGATGGAAATGAATGTGCTATACTGGATTTATCAACTTTAAAAGAACGGTGTTGTTCTATACTTAGAAATGCTTGGAATTCATAAATAAAACTGGTCTATTTGAATCAGCAAATGGTAGAAACTATAAAGGGGATACATAAAATGCCAAAGGGAACGAATCAGAAATTTAAATTATATCGACTGGCTCAGATCATGTTAGAAAAAACAGATGATGAACATTATATCACAATGCCTGAGATCATGAAAGCGTTAGCGGCATATGAAGTTACGGCGGACAGAAAAAGTATTTATAACGATCTGCGTGATCTGGAAAAACTGGGGATTGAAGTGGAAGGTGAGCAGATTGGGAAAGGATATCATTATCATGTGGTCAGCCGTCCTTTTGAATTGCCTGAACTGAAACTTTTGGTGGATGCGATTCAGTCATCAAAATTTATTACAGAACGGAAAACGAATGCGTTGATCCATAAGTTGGAAAAACTGGTCAGCAGATACGAGGCAATGAAACTGCAGCGTCAGGTCTATGTGTCCGGCAGAATCAAGACCATGAACGAGAGCATTTATTATACCGTGGACGCAATTCACAATGCTATTTCCGAAAATAAAAAGATTCGATTTCAGTACTTTCAGTGGAATGTGAAAAAAGCGATGGAACTGCGGCACGATGGCGCATGGTATCACATCAGCCCATGGGGCTTGTTCTGGGATGATGAAAATTACTATCTGGTTGGATACGATTCTGATGCAGGAAAAATCAAACATTACCGTGTGGACAAAATGCTTCACATTCAAATGTCAGAGGACGACAGAGAGGGAAAGGAGCATTTCAATAAGCTGGATATGGCGGATTATGCCAAAAAAAGCTTTGGTATGTTTGGCGGTAAGGAACAAAGTGTAAAACTACTGGTCAAAAATCAGCTCGCGGGTGTGATCATTGACCGTTTTGGAATAGATGTTATTATGGTCCCGCAAGATGAAAATTATTTTACAGTCAGTGTGAAAGTACATGTCAGCCGGCAGTTTTTGGGCTGGGTATTTTCCCTTGGAGAAGGAGTAAAAATTATTTCCCCGGATGACGTAGTGGACGAAATGAAACAGGAAATTGACCGGTTGATTCGCCAGTATAAATAATGATGTAATGCCTAGCGTTGAAAAATAGTAAGAGAACAGGCGAATCAGCATTTATCAAGAATTAAAAATGTGAAAAGAGTTACATCTATAGAGCAAAAATGGACTTATTTATAAAAAAAGAGACAACATGTAAAAACAATTTGGAAATAAAGAAACGAGGACATGCAAGGATACTATGAGCAATCAGACAAAAATAGAATTACAGAAAAATAATCGGACCCTGACCCTTCAGGTAATCCGTTCCGCACGCAAAACCATCGGACTTCAGGTAAAGGAGGACGGATCGGTACTTCTTCGAATTCCCAATCATCTCTCCGCGCGTGCATTGCAGGATTTTCTGAACCGTGAGCAGTCATGGATCTGGCAAAAAGCAGAACAAATGCAGTTGCGCATAAAACAGCGGGAAACGACAGGTGCAACACCGGTGGAACAATTGTCGGCAAAAGAACTGGAAAAAATCAAAGAAAAAATCGGTTTCCGGGTAAGACATTACAGTAAAATCATGGGTGTGACAGTGGGAAAAATCACAATTCGAAACCAGAAAACCCGCTGGGGAAGTTGCAGCTCCAAGGGCAATTTAAACTTTAATTATCAGCTGTATTATTTGCCGGAAGAACTTTTGGATTATGTGGTGATTCATGAGCTGGCGCACAGAAGACATATGAATCATTCCGCAGATTTTTGGGCGGAAGTAGAAAAATATTGCCCGAATTATAAGACATATAGACAACAGCTGAAAGAATATCGTTTAACGTAGTGTAAATGAGGGCGTTGCAAATTCCACAAAAAAACTATAAAATAAAAGAGTCGACTTGTTCGAAAACAGATAAAAAACCAAAAACCGGGAGGACTTACATATGAAAAACGAAATGATGGAAAGCTCAAGTGAAGAACTGTGTGCTGCACTTGTCGGAGCAGCAGAACGAATCATGGAACGATATGGTGAGACATTAGAAGAGGCCTGCGCAATTACAGGAATCACCGAGCAGGATTATGAGAACTGGAAAGATTACGAGGAGAGCGAGCGTCAGAAACGCATGCAGAAACTTGAAGATAATGAAGCAACCAAGACGGTAATGGCAAAAATCGCACAGCTGCTAGATATGGGAATCACCCTGGAGAGCGCATGTGAGTTTGCCAGAATTTCTGTCGATGATTATAACGAATATCAGAAAAGAAACGCAAAGTAGTATAATGTAGAGACTGGTAAAACGGGGGAGTAGCAAATGAAAAATAAAAGACCAGTAACATTTTTTAAGTATTTGCTGATCATTTTATTAAGCATTGTGATGCTTGTGCCGTCGCCTGTTCAGGCGGCCGCAACGGAACAATCGGAAGGACGCACGATCCGGGTAGCATTTCCGGTACAGGAAGGCATGAGTTATTTTCATGATGATGGCACACCAGATGGATATAGCTGCACATATCTTGGAAAGATAGCGGAATATACCGGGTGGAAGATTGAGTATGTTCCATATGACAGCGGGGACGAGAATTGTTGAAAAGTTCGCTGCACGTCCTTATTACTTTGCTTCTTCACTGGAGAACACAGAGTTGATCAGTGAACTGGATCAGGCGATGACGATTTTAAATCAGGTACAGCCGGATCTTCAGGAGGGTGTTATTTGACCGGTTTTTCCGGGATGCACGCTATGTGTTTTCTATGACAAATGAGCAGGAAGCATATTTAAAATCTCTGGATGAATTGCAGGTTTTGTGTATTGATAACGATGCGCCGTATTCCTATCAGCGGGAAGATGGAACGGTACATGTGCATAAGGCATCTCTGCTGAATTATATTCAGCTTCATCCGGTGCACAGTATTTTAATCTTTGTGTTGTTGACAGCAGTGATCATAGTGGCATGCTCCATGATGATCCATGCGAAAAAAATGCGGAAGAAATAAGGAGTAACAGTAGATGAAAAAAGGTTTATTAGTGATTAGTTTTGGAACTTCTTATCGGGAAGCAGAAGAGCAGAATATTATTCCGGTGGAACGGACGATGGCAGATGCTTTCCCAGAGTACGAGATGCGCCGTGCATATGGCAGCCGACGCATTATCAAAAAATTGCGAGAGCGGGATGGCATTGTAATCGATACGATCACAGAAGCATTGGAGAAATTTGTGGCTGATGGTTATACAGAACTGCTGATTCAGCCGACTTATATGATTCATGGATATGAGTACGATGAACTGGTGGAAATTCTTCGCTCGTATTATGACAAATTTGAGTCTGTCCGACTGGGACATCCATTATTGCATCAGCAGTCAGATTACGAACAGCTGATCAGTGGATTGAATGAAAACTTTGATTTTCGGAGTTCTTCCGATGCGTTTGTGTTTATGGGACATGGAACAGCACATTTTGCAAATGCATGTTACCCGGCGTTGGAGCATCAGCTGCAGGCACAGGGATTTGAAAACGTGTTTATTGGTACCGTAGAGGGATATCCGGCGATTGAGGATGCGCAAAAACAGCTGTGCAAGCAGGGCTATAAAAAAGCGGTGTTGTCACCATTATTACTTGTAGCGGGAGACCATGCCAGAAATGATATGGCAGGGGAGGACGAGGATTCCTGGAAGAATATTCTGGAAAATGCCGGAATGGAAGTTTCCTGTGTTTTAAAGGGTCTTGGAAGCTATGTATTTGTGCAGCAGATGTTTGTGGCGCATGCGCAGCAGGCGGAAGTGCTTTTTGGAAAATGAAATGAATAGTTCGGGGAATTGTGTGGTTTAAAATGTACGTTATGAAAAGGGACTCTGCGATTTTGTCCTGGCAGCTAACAATCGCTTACCAGGAAAAAATAGCCAGAGTCCCTGTCTTTTTAGTATATGATTTAAACCACCCAATTCCCATTACGTTGTGTAAAATAACAATTGGTATAGGTATCTTTTAGGTGAAATTAATGTTTACCATCCGGAAGTTACTTTTACATTTTGCGTATAATACTTGACTTGGAGTTGACTCTAACTGGTATAATAAAACGGATAGAAACTAGTATAAAAGAAAATTGACTGGAGGAAAGGAGATTTACTTATGATTTATAATGAGTTTCAGGGCTTAAAATTATCTGCTCTTGGAATGGGAAATATGAGACTTCCGGTAGTGGATGGAAATGATAATGAGATTGATGTAAAAGCAGCGAAGGAAATGTTTGCATACTGCATGGAATCCGGCATTAATTATTACGATACCGCATACGGCTATCATGGTGGAAAATCTGAACTGGTTGTTGGTGATCTGCTGAAAAAATATGACCGCAGTAGTTTTTACCTGGCTTCCAAGTTCCCGGGATATGACCTGACCAATATGCCGAAGGTAAAAGAAATTTTCGAGGAGCAGCTGAAAAAATGTCAGGTAGAATATTTTGATTTTTATATGTTCCACAATGTCTGTGAGATGAACGTGGATGCTTATCTGGATCCGAAATACGGCATTTATGATTATCTGATGGAGCAGAAACGCAACGGCCGCATCAAACATCTGGGCTTCTCTGCACACGGTGATATTGAGTGCATGACAAAATTCCTGGAAGCATACGGCAAAGACATGGAATTCTGTCAGATCGAGCTGAATTATTTTGATTACAAATTCCAGGATGCAAAAGGAAAAGTGGAATTACTGAAAAAGTGGAATCTCCCGATCTGGGTAATGGAGCCGGTTCGTGGTGGCCAGCTTGCAACTCTTTCCGAGGAAGCAACTGCAAAACTGACAGCAGCAAGACCGGAGGAAAAAGTACCGGCATGGGCTTTCCGTTTCCTTCAGGCTATTCCGGAAGTAACCATGACATTATCCGGTATGTCCAACATGCAGCAGTTAAAAGACAATATTGCAACCTATGAGGAAAACAAACCGTTAAATGAAGCTGAGATGGAGCTGATCCTTGGTGTGGCTGACGATATGATCCGCAAGACAACCGTACCTTGTACCGGATGCCATTATTGTGTATCCCACTGCCCGAAGGGACTGGATATTCCGTTTCTGCTGAAATTATACAATGAGGCAATGGTAGCAGGCTCCGGCGCATTTATCGCACCGATGGCACTGGCTTCTGTGGATGCAGAAAAACAGCCGGAGTGCTGTATCGGATGCCACAGCTGTGAGAAAGTCTGTCCGCAGACCATTCAGATCCCGGATGCGTTGCACAGTTTTGCACAGAAGATGGGACGTGTACAGGAGTAAGGACAACGTATAAGTATGGAACCGTTTTACTATAATAAGATGAATAAACTGCAGCAGGCTGTGTATCACGGAATGCTGCAGGGCATCAATGCACTGGACTCAGAAATTCAGATTCCGCGGATTGACGGGCGGGAGCTGTATGATATCTTTTTTCAGATGCGTCTGGATCACCCGGAAGTGTTCTGGACAACGGGATATCAGTACCGTTATTATGACAATTCTTCCAATCTGATCCTGCTTCCGGAATATTTGTTTGATAAAAATAAGATTCGGGAGCATCAGAAAGCCATGAAAGCCCGTGTGGAGAAACTGGCGCGGGCGGCAAAAGATCTGTCAGAGTGGGAGAAAGAAAAATACATTCACGATTTTATCTGTGAAAATGTCATTTACGATAAACTGAAAAAAGCATATTCCCATGAGATCATTGGTCCGTTAGGACATGGCGTGGGAGTCTGTGAGGGCATTGCAAAATCTGCGAAAGTGCTGTGTGATGCCCTTGGTATCTGGTGCATGATCGCCATTTGCGGGAACAATCCGGAGAAAGGCATCAAGTACCGCCATACATGGAATATCGTAAAAATCGGCGGACAGTTTTATCATCTGGATGTCACATTTGATAATACCCTTGGAAAACACAGCCTTGCGGGACAGGAACTGCGTTATGATTATTTCAATCTGGAAGATAAAAAGATTTTCCGTGATCATGAACCGCTGATCGCACCGGCTCCTTCCTGCACGGATGGAGATCATTTTTATTATCGGGAGAAAAAGCTGTCTTTTACAAAAATCGAAGATGTGTACAAGCGGTCTTTGCAGGCAGCAAAAAAGGGAAGATTACTGACGTTTCACTGGCGCGGCGGTTATCTGACGAAGGAAGTTTTTCAGGAACTGTTAGAACAGATTAAAAAAGCAGGGGATGAGAAACAAAAGGCAGCCCAAATCAGTGTGAACTGGGCGCAGGCTGTCATACGTGTCAGTTTTGTGGATGCAGTAGAAGATGCATGTATTGATATGGAAGAAGCAAATGAAGGCGAGCAGGAATGACCTGTTCGCCTTTTACGTAGTTTGCGAAAGATTTTTGTTTTCGTTAATGGATGTGTAATAACAAATCCGTGTATAGTTTTAGTCTTGCTGCCTTTCGCATAAACATGTAGTTAAGGTTCGGTTGATGAAAATGTAACCTTTACAGGAGCAGCGTCATCAGAATCCAGATCAGCGTTAAATAGAATGGAAGTAATAACATCTGCATTTGAAACATTAAATTTGAAGAAAAACGGAATGAAATAGCTACAGATTGCAGAAAAGAAGGGAGAGATTCCTTCTTTTTTTG
>CAVKTR010000085.1:0-12297 GCA_963659325.1 Dysosmobacter segnis | reverse complement strand
AATACATCATAAATTTAAAAACTGCTATTTTTTTATTAAAAAGTAGTGGTTGCATGTACTTAGGGCTAGCCGTCGCGCTAGCGACTTGGTACAATGGTAGCATTAATAACGACCCTGGAGGAGGGATTTTTTACAAATGAATCAATACAAAGCAATTTACCAGATTCGGGAAATGTTGCAAAACCTGATTTCTGAATACCCGGATCAGGATTTACAGCAAAAATTACAGGCGATCGACCGGGAACTTGACTGCTTTCTGGATCGTGGCATTGATTTCAAACAGGTAGTCGACGGACTTGACGACAGCATTTTCATTACAGACAAGGACGGCAATGTGCTGTATGTCAATCCTGCCTATACCCGCAATACCGGCATCGAACCGGAACGTGTATTAAACCACAATGTCTATGATCTGATCGAGAAGGACAAACTCTACAGCGGCGGTGCCATTCCGGATGTGCTTCGCACAAAAAAATCTGCATTCCGGCTTTCCACAACTTACGGAACCGGCGCACCTTTGATGGGTTACGCCTCCGGTACACCAATTTTTGATTCCGAGGGTAATCTGCATCAGGTCATCGCCAGCAGCCGGCCAATTGTAACGCTACAGTCTCTGAAGGAAGATTTTAATACCTTTTTAAAAGAAGTACAGGAAATGAACCCGCAGAATACATGCACAGTATCAGAGAAAAATCTTTCTACGGAAATGATCGGAAAGGACGGCACACTTGCAAATATCTGGACGCTGATCAATCACGTTGCTCCATCCGATGCAACCGTTTTGATCACCGGTGAATCCGGTGCCGGAAAAGAAGTCGTTGCTGACGAGATCTACCGAAACAGCAAGCGAAACGACAAACCCTTTGTAAAGATCAACTGCGCGGCCATCCCGGCACACTTGCTGGAATCAGAATTATTCGGCTATGAAAAAGGTGCTTTTTCCGGTGCAAACGCCAAAGGAAAACAGGGATTATTTGAGCTTGCAAACCATGGAACACTGATGCTTGACGAAATTGGTGATATGCCTATGGATCTTCAGGTAAAACTGCTGCGTGCAATTCAGCAACAGGAGATCACCCGTATCGGCGGTTCCAAACCGATCCACCTTGATATCCGTTTCCTTGCACTGACCAACTCAAACCTCAAGGAAAAAATTGCAAACGGAACCTTTCGTCAGGATCTGTACTATCGCCTGAACGTTATCCCAATCTATGTACCACCATTGAGGGAGCGCGTGGCGGACATCGAACCGTTATGCAATCGTTTTATTGAAATCTTTTCAAAAAAATATAACCGCCCGTTTTCTCTGACAGAACAGCAGTTATACTATTTGAAACAATATTCCTGGCCTGGAAATATCCGTGAGCTGGAAAACATTATTGAATACCTTGTATTGTGCAGTTCCGGTATCGGACAGGTGGATGATTCCATCATCGCCGGTCTGTTGAACATTTCACTGGAGCAGGAGCCGATCCATTCTGACACGGTGGATTTCAGCACAGCTGTTGCACAATTTGAGAAAAATCTGCTGGAGAACACATTGAAAACCTGCGGCAATCTGCGGGAAGCAGGACAGAAACTGAACATTAATGCTTCTACCATCTCCCGCAAGATCAAGCAGTACAACATTAATTACTCCAATAAAAAAGAATAATCTTTGATTCTTTTTGCCATGAAAAAGACCGTATCCACAGCGTTCAGCGTTTTTCGCAACCTGACTGCTGTGGATACGGTTTCTATTTTTTGAAGGTCTTTAGGTTTGGTTTAGGTGTTTAAAATGAACTTTGTCTATGCAATTGCCGCAGCACCGAATTTCTGCTCCGCTGCTGCATGTACCATTTCTTCCCAGGATGAAAATCTGGTACTTTCTTTTACGAAGTTATCCATCAAAAGCTGTGCATAGATCATCTTGTCAGCTTTCCAATTTGTGATAACCGCGCTGGAATACTGAAACCCCTCAAAGTTGGGAAAATTTGTATTTTCCTCCATGAAGTCATCTGTAAAAATGGCATTCAGCAAATTGCGGAGTTTCTGGTCCATGTCTACGTATACATATCCTTCCATTATTTCTCGTCCGGATGCTCCTCGTAGTATTTGTCAGCTGCTTTGAATACGAAATCACGCCATACAGCTGCGTCTCTTGCCATACATGGACGGATGATTTCTTCCTCCTGGTCACCCATACCATTGATGACTTCTTTTCTCTGAACGGTCAGATACAGTGCCGGCTCATTTGGCGGGCAGCCAAGGATCCAGTATGCATTCGGATGATCTTTCAGATATTTTCTTGTACAGTTTCCGTGAAGTACGATCTTCTCATCCGGAATATCCTTCGGAATCTCGTTCTTTCCACCGATAACAACGGTCATACCTGCGTTTTTGTCATATTCGTTAACAGCTTTCAGTTCTTCCATGTTGATTGCAAGAAGGGCCTGACAGCTGGAACATGCACCCTCGCATTTTACATCATATTCCGGCCAGCGTGTACCCATGTCGCCGATATATGGAATCCACATTTTTTTGTAGCTCTCTTCGATGGTATTGCCAACAACCTCAATGTCCTCAAGGTCATAATTTCCAAGACCAGTCTCTTTTGCTACTTTGAAATAATCTACGCAGGAAGTGTCGATACCTGTTACTTCACATGCCACACGGTCGATCGCAACCGGATCTTTTGATCCAAGGATCATATTTGTCTCGATCGGAACCGGCATATGCGGGCTGTATCCACTTGCTGCACGCATAGCATCCATAATGTTGATGTCGGCACGACATGCGCTCCATACATCCATCATGGCCATGGTCAGGTTCTGCTGATGCATCTGCATATGTACTTTATCCTGTACGACGCCTTTAATGTTCTTTAATGCTCCTGAGAATACCATGCTGGCATGTGCTTTCAGGATTGGAAGGTTGATCAGGTGATCTGCCTCCATCAAGAATTTCGGAAGCAATACATGATCGATGTTGGAACGATAACCACGAACGGCAACATTTACCAGATCTTTGTCACGTTTGATATCTTTTAACTCAACACCCTCTTCCTCTGCTACCGCAGCGATTCCACTTACGCGGAAGCACTCCTCTGTATCACATCCGATTGCAGCTGCCTCAGCAACAATGATACGTTTCGGGTTCGCTTTTTTTACCTCGCGGATAACGGCACGAACAACCTCCGGGTTGGTACATACAGATGTCTCAGGCGGCTCCGCATGTCCTGCGTTCGGTTTCAGTACAACTGTGGAACCTTTTCTGATCACATTTTCAACGCCACCCATTAAATCAAATACTTTGGTTACATTTTCCTGAATATCGGTTCCTTTTACAAGGGCTACCAGGGATTTTTTCGCCATATTGATACGTCCTCCTCTATTTTTCTTCTGCTCTATTAATATGCAAAATATATGCCATCTTTTTTACCCGATTTTTCCGCATTTTTCCGTTCTGCTTGTTGCATCATTGCATATTTTTATATATTCTGTTGCAAAACTATCACACTTTATCCTTTTGCCAGTTCAAAAATTGCCTGTACATCAAACCGGTTCAAAGGCTGAAAATTTTCTCCCACAACAGATCTCTGATCCGGCAGCATTTTTTCTGCCAGTTTTCTGCTGTCCGTATTTATGATTCCGGCTTCTCGAAGTGTCACCGGCAGTCCAACAGAACATAGGAAATTCTGAAATCTTGAAATACCATCCTGAGCCGCTGCCTCCGCATTTCTGCCATTGTCGCTCTCATCATACGTAACATCCCATACTTCCTTTGAAAAAACGGCAATTTCCCGGGGATGACTCAGCAGCATGTACTTGCACCAGGCAGGCATCAGAATTCCAAGTGCCAGACCATGCGGCAGATCATATTCTTCTGTCAGAATATGAGACATCTCATGACACGCAAATACGCCTTCTGCGCCGATCATATCACTGTGTGCCATCGTGGCCGCCCACATAAGCTGGCTTCTGACCTCATAATTTTCCGGCTCTTTCTGTACCAGCGGCAGTTCTGACAAAACAGTTTTCATCACCGCAGTACAAAGTCCGCTGCGCAGAACTCCTCTTTGTCCCAGATGAAAATACCGTTCAAACGCATGTGCAAAAATATCGATCGATCCGATCGCACTCTGTCGCGGCGAAACTGTATACGTCAGTTCCGGATTCAGCAGCGCAAATTCAGGAAATGTCAGTGTATGATAAAATGCTGTCTTTTTCCCCAGTTTTTCATTGGATAATACAGAAACACAATTCGCCTCACTGGCTGTCGCTGCCATTGTCAGTACAACGCCAACCGGAATTGCCTTTTTGGGTATTGCTTTTCCGGAATAAAAATCCCACAGATTTCCGGAATAGCAGCTTCCCATGCTGACTGCCTTCGCCGTATCAATGACACTGCCACCACCTACAGCGACCAGCAGATCAATCTTTTTCTCTCTTGCAAGCACACAGATTTCTTCGGCTGTGGAAAGCAGTGGATTTTCTGTAATCCCGCCATAGCATTCACAACATCCGCCATATTCTTTTATATCTTTCTGAATAGATGGAAGAAGACCACTTTTAACCACGCGCTCACTTCCATACAAAAGCATGATGCGTTTTCCATATGCGGCGGCCAGTTTTCCGGCCTGCCGCTCTGCATTTTTCCCAAATATAATATGTGTCGGAAGAAAAAATTCAAAATCTTTCATAACAAGTTACCAATTTGTCTAGTTCTTTTTCCAATCCAGATTGAACTGATGATCCTTTGTCAGTCCAACGAAAATAATGTTGATCAGAGCAATTACTGCAAGGATCAGATAACTCCATCTCAGACTTCCGGTTACATTCAAGCTGATACCATTGATCATAAATGCACAAGCAGTCAGAATGGACTGAATCGGAAAGATTACACTGTTTACAGTCTCAAAACCATGACGTCCGAATACAGATGACGGGAAAGATGTCATAAAGTTTGCGGAACCGCCAATGGAAATACCAATCATGACAACGGCAATATACATACCTGCTGTAGTATTGGTTACGTTTGCGAGAATAGCTGCTGCATACCATACGCAGAACAGCACCATAACTTTCTTTGTACCAAATTTATCATCTAAAATCCCGATAAACCAGGAACCGAAGATTCCTACGACCGCGATAACTGTCATCATAGAGATGGCCTGTGTCGAAGACATACCAAGCTCCTGATTTCTGACTACCAACTGACTCATAACACCAGTGGAACAGCACTGTAAGATACCGGTTGCAATCGCTACGGTCCATACAGCCGGAGTTTTCAACAGTTTTCCAACGCTCCAGCGGCTGTCTGACTCAGCATCATCGGTATCATATTCTGCTTTGTAAACTTCATCGGATACCATATCCGGATTTACACCACGCTCCTGCGGTGTATCTCTCATAAATGCAAGACCAATGACTGCAAGTACTGCTACTAACACACCAGGAATGATCACACCTTTCTCAAATCCCATTTTTGCAATGATGAGTGTCATCATCGGAACCCATGTTGCAGATGCGATATTTAATCCCATGGTGGTGTAACCCATAACAACACCTTTACGTTTCGGGAACCACTGGGCTACTAATGCGCCGCCTGCTACATATCCTGCGGACATGATAGAACCGATCAGACATGTATATGCAATGGTATACACTGCCAGATTTGGACAGTTACCCATAACGATGTATGCGATACCTGAAATGATCAATGTGATACCGGCTACTTTTCTTGCGCCGATTTTCTTTGTCAACTGTGAAAATGCGATGTAGAAGATAACACCGAGAATTCCACCGTAAGAGTTCATCTGTAATACAGTACCCGACTGAATGCCAAGATGTTCAGCCACCGCTGGTGCTGTAATATTGTTTCCGTCTGTACAGAATCCTACGAAGAACCAGAACATTGCCATACAGAAAATAATCGTGCCCCAACCTGCTTTACCAAAACTTACCAGGGAGTTTCCACTTTTCTTGTTGTTTCCCATAATTTTCTCCTCTTGATACATTCAGGTATGCTTGATCCCTTCTTCTCAAGTCGAACACAGGTGAGACTTGGTGCGTGATTCTGGTCAGCATAAGCTGACATATTCTTCTCAGAATCACTGCACATCCTCACGGAGTGTTTATCTCAGTCGGAGATTGAACTCAGACTGAGATAACATACCTGAACGCACACTTTTCCTAACTTTTTATACTTATACCTATCCGAAAAATAATTACCCCGTATTTCTATTTTACTGCACTTCAATAACTACTGTTGTACCCATTCCACCACCGGCACAAAGTGTTGCAACACCGTAACGCTGTTTGCGGCGTTTCAGCTCATACATTAATGTGATGACGATTCTGGAACCGGTTGCTCCTACCGGATGTCCCAGAGAGATACCTCCACCGTTTACATTGAGTTTGTCGTCTGGAACACCAAGCTCCTGCTGACATGCCAGGCATTGGGAAGAAAATGCCTCGTTAATCTCAAACAGGTCGATATCATCTACTGTCAAACCAGCTTTTTCCAGAGCTTTCTTTGTGGAGCTGATCGGGCCGATACCCATTAATTCAGGTTCTACACCTGTGGTTGCCACGCTGACTACTTTTGCAATGATCGGGCAGCCAAGTTCTTTTGCTTTTTCCTCAGACATCAGGATGACTCCGGAAGAAGCATCGTTCATACCGGATGCATTTCCTGCGGTTACTTTTCCACCTTCTTTGAACGCTGGTTTCAATTTCTGAAGACCTTCAATGGTTGCGTTTCGTTTTGGATACTCATCTGTGGTGTAAACAGTTTCCCCTTTTCTGGATTTTACTGTTACCGGAATGATTTCTTCTTCAAAACGACCTGCATCAATGGCTGCTACTGCACGCTGCTGGGAACGAAAAGAATATGCATCCATCTGTTCTCTTGTAATGCCATATTTATCCGCTACATTCTCTGCTGTAATTCCCATAGCAGGACCAACACCCAGATTTGTCAGGGAATCCCACATGGAATCACGCATCTCCATATGTCCGTATTTCTGACCATAGCGCGCATTAAATACCATATGTGGTGCAGTGCTCATGCTGTCGGAACCACCTGCCATAATGCACTCTGCCTCTCCTGCACGGATCTGATAAAATCCCATCTGGATCGCTGACATGGAAGAAGTACAGTTTCTGTGGATCGTGATACCCGGAACCGTTACCGGAAGACCGGATTTTACTGCTGCCACTCTGGCCAGATTGTTTTCTTTGTAAGTTCTCTGATAATTACATCCCCAGATTACATCATCAATGATCACCGGGGCAATACCTGCTCTTTTTACCAGATTCTGCATAACCGGAATGGTTAATTCTACCGGTGCAAGTGTCTTAAACTGTCCACCGATCGTACCGATCGGAGTACGGCAGCCAGCTACGATTACTACGTCTCTCATATTGCTTTCCTCCCTATAAACGACCAAGTACGCGGGCTACTTTGATCAGGCCCTCGGTCAGTTCTTTGTTTGCTTTTTCCACATCTTCTTTGGACCATGTCTCAAGTCCCTGGCCGGTCTTGAATCCAAGGTTTCCTTTTGCAATATTGTCTGTCAGAAGTTTGGACGGCTCTGTACTGTTGCACAGATGTGGGAACAGGTAACTGTGGATATTGTAAGTCAGATCCAGTCCGCCCATATCCATAACTTCTACCGGTGCACAGATGCCAAGACGCATACCGAAACCATATTTGATCGCATCATCCACATCTGCCGGATCAGCGATATCCTGCTCAATAATATTTAATGCTTCTCTGAATAACGCATGCTGCATACGGTTTGCAAGGAATCCCGGAACATCTTTCTTTACGATAACCGGACGTTTTCCTGCCTCTTTTAACAGATCATAAGTAGCCTGTACCGTCTCATCAGATACATATTTTGTCTTGATAACCTCTACTAACGGAACAAGGTAAGCCGGGTTCCAGTAGTGCGTACCGATGATACGCTCTTTGTGTACGGATTTCTCTGCGATCTCTGTGATACTGATGGCGGAAGTATTTGTTGCAAGAATGGTGGAAAGCGGGAAGATTGCATCCATTTTTGCAAAATAATCCTGCTTAATCTCCAGTTTCTCAATAATTCCTTCAAATACAATATCTGCAAAATCTGCAACTTCTTCAATCGTATCTACAAAACTGATTCTTGCTGCTGCATCGTCAGCTTCCTGCTGTGTCAATACGTCGTTCTCAACCAACACGCTTAAGTTGTCTCTTACAACTGCTGCTGCGTCACAGCGGATTTTGTCGTCATATACATAAATTACTTTTACCTGATGTCCTTTTGTGGCAAAAAGCTGGGCAATTCCAAGTCCCATTTTACCTGCGCCAAGGACAGCTATATTCTTTTTACTCATAATTCCCCTTTTGAAAAAAGAGCGGAACCGATATCCGTTGTGATGTAACAGATTTTCCTGTATGTTAAAACTGCTGCGGATATCTGATTCCTGTCCTTTTAAAAATCACTAAATTACTTTTTTATATTTTTCTGGTTCTTAATATACACCGTATGGATACTCTTTGTCCGGCACACTTCTGTCGATTCTGTCGGATGGAACAAATGCAACGGCACGGACAATGGTTCCGTCACCCATGTACCAGCGAAGCGGAAATGCGCAGAATAAAAATCTCTGGTTTGTTACTTTATCCAGATCTCCACCAAGGTTCTCGATACCCATTACATTGTTTGCCATCAGAATATCATGACATGGCTCCCACTCCGGGAAATCCTCTTTTGCCGGATGTCCGAACTGCTCTTCGTACTCTTCACAGATACGCGGAACGTATGGGCCAGGGCCGTGGTCTGCTGCATATGTATAAAGGATATGGTCAATTGCCTGCATATCGAAGCCTACGCCTCTTACATGATGCTCTACAAACCATTTTGCACCTTCGATGGAAAGTCCCGGGCTGTATGCGAAATAATCATCATTCTCACCCCAGCGTCTGTGTGTACCTGTATTTAACAGAACCCAGTCACCTTCTTTGATTCCGCCTGGCACTTTTTTTGCAGCGTTCTCAATATCTTCTACTGTGATCAGTTCCCATTTTCCTTTTGGAATGTCAAGGCAAACAGCTTCGCCAAAGTAGTTCTGGATCGGCAGTTCATGTGTAAACGGGCTTTCCGGGATAACATGAGATGGAGAATCTGCATGTGTGGAGTTGTGCATATGGAAGGAATTGAACGTCTGAAGCAGTCTGTAATGCATCGGCATATGCTGTACTCTGTCGATATGGAAATCTCCGTTGGATGGCCAGAGTGGATTTCCTCTGCCGAACGGGTTGGACAGATCGATCAGCTCGAAAGAGCCATCTTTGAACATATCAAAGATACTTCCGTCGTAAGATTTTTTCCAGTCATTTGTGTGCGCGTAGTTTTCTTCGCGTGTGTGTCTTACTGCGATTTCTGACATTTTACTTCTCCTTTTCTTATATCAACATTTTTATTGTGATTTTGTTTACGCTTATATATGAAGCAAATGTCATGCCAGTTTTTATCGCATGAAAAAAGCCCGATTTCTCGGGCTTTTTGTTGCAAATATATGTGTTTTTGTTTCCATTTTTCAACGTAACCGTATTTTTTTGTTGCAAAACTGAAATTACCGCATTGCTGCGATGCAGAATAACGGTGTCGGATTGTAAAATTCATCTTTTTCTATATAAATCCGTTTGCTGATACCAAGGTCTAATTTGATCTGTTCAAAACCTGCCTCTCCCAATGCGGTAATGTCCCACGCCGGACGCACATGATAGCTGATCTCCAGCTGATCTTTGATGGCCTCGCACTCCTGCATCAAATCTCCGGCAATCTGTTTGTGAGCATGACTTTCCGGAAGCTTTTCCCCTTTTCCGGTAAAATCTGCTTTTCCGTAATTGCCGTCAAAATTCAAAAGCAATCCACCCGGTTTTAACACACGATGCCATTCCTGATAGGCTTCCTGCGGATGTGGCAGGGTCCAGGTCAGATTTCTGGAAATGACCATGTCAAAACTTTCATCTGCGAATAATAATTTTTCTGCATCCATCACGCGAAACTGTGCTGTACTTTGTAATGTCTGTCCGATTTCTTTTGCTTCCTGGATCATGGAAGGCGTCAGATCGATTCCCGTGACACGATGTCCCAGACTGCCAAGCAGAAATGCGAAAAAACCGGTTCCGGTTCCAATATCCAGAATGCGAAGCTGTCCTCCCGCCGGGATATGCTTTGCAATTTCCCGCAGCCAGCGTTCCGCCATCACACTGTTTAATTCTCTGAGACGCAGTTCTGCAAAGGAATGGCTTCTCTGTGTCCAGTAATTTTTGATCCTCATTTTGGAATCCAGATATAACATCTCCTGTTCTGCGTAATGCTGTTTTGCTACGTTGCTCATTTGCTGTTCCCCTTTCCGCTTTTCACTGCTGCTTTTTACGTTCTCTTTTTCACTCAAATGTATTTTATACAATAAAAGGGCGGCTTCACAAGCCACCCAGGGGGTCATTTTGTCAGGAAATATTTATTTTTTTGTTTCTCTGACGCATGATCTGTCGCGCCTGCGCGATCAGGTCATCACTGACACCTGTCATCAGTACAACAGCCTTCAATTCTGGAAATGCTTCTTTCAATTCTGTCTTAACCAGATTTTCCAGGGTCAGTTCTGCAGAAGGACAGCCGCTGCACTGGCCTTGCATCCGGACATGCAACACGCCATCCTCCAGTTTTTCAATCCGGATATCGCCCCCATGCTGTGCAAGATTCGGGCGTACTTTTTTCTCCAAAACCTGTTCTATTCTGCTGATGCTGATTTCTGCTTCACTCATGGGAGTGCCTCCTTATTTATCCATGTTCCCTGCGGATACGATTACTCTTCGATATGTGCGATTGCTTTTGCAAGCTGTTTCTTCATGCCAAGATTACCCTGACGGGCGATCATGATACGCTGTGCCTGCGGTGAGCCTGCACCATGCATGGACTCTGTACGATATCCAACAGCTGCTGTACCAAGGGAAAGGTTCTCGATCAGACGAAGGATTCTTAAACGATTCTCTGTTGTAACATCAGCAACACCTCTTAAGTATTTGTCGATGTATTTGCCAAGTTTCTCATCGCGGAAATCTTTCTCTGCCGGAGCTGTAACCATCAGACCACCTGCGATATCCTCTGCCAGACGAACGATCTCATATGGGAAACGTGTTACGTTCTGTTTACATACGTTTGCAAGAAGCAGGTTGATGATGTATGCACCGGACTCTGTAGCGGTACCCTCTGTGGAGCATGCAAGACCACAGCAGAATAATGTCTCGTTTAAGTGTGTCATCTCGATCAGTTTATCTTTTACTGCGGAAGCTTTTGCAACACCATTGTACTCAGCTGCAACAGCTGCTGCACCGATGAGGACATCGCCCACACCGACCTTACATCCGCCGTAAGACTGACGGTGGTAACCTGCGAAACGCTCTACCAGCATTCCGGCAAACTCCGCTTCGCCGTTCATGAAGATTCTGTCGTTTGGTACGAATACATCTTCAAAAACAACCAGAGCTTCCACACCGCCGAACTCACAGTTTCCGACATCCATCTGGGAACCTTCCAGTTTTCTTGTATCACAGGACTGACGTCCGATGATCATGAAGATGCCTTCCGCGTCAACCGGTACTGCAAAAGCTACAGCATAATCTTTATCATCCGGACCCATGGCGATGGTCGGCATAACAATTACTTCGTGGGAGTTACAGATACCTGTCTGATGCGCTTTTGCACCACGTACAACGATACCATCCGGACGGCGCTCTACTACGTGTAAGTACATATCCGGATCTTCCTGTGCGTGAGGAGCTTTGGAACGGTCACCCTTCGGATCTGTCATGGCACCGTCTACGGTTAAATCGTTGGTTGCACAGTAGTTCATGAATTTTTTGAAGTTCTCATGGTAGGATGTGCCGTATTTTTTATCAATTTCATATGTTGTGGAGAAGGTAGCATTGAATGCATCCATACCTACACAACGCTGGAAACAGGCTGCTGTTTTCTGACCAAGAAGTCTTTGCATTTTTACTTTGTTTTTCAGATCTTCTGTACTCTGATGGATATGTGCGAAACGGTTGATCTTCTCGCCTGTGAATGAAGAAGTTACTACCATCAGATCCTGATACTGCGGATCCTGTGCCAGATCGTAGGTCATTCTTACAGAATTTAAGGATGGACGAAGGATAGGATCATCCACCGGATTTTCTACTTTCTCACCGAACATATAGATCTCCATGTTCATTTTGCGGATACTTTCAATATACTGTTCACCAGTCATAAGTGCCATTTTT
>CAVKTR010000084.1:0-12407 GCA_963659325.1 Dysosmobacter segnis | reverse complement strand
CTTCCCCCTCATGATTGAGGGGCAGGGGAGTTGAAGTGTCGAAGACACTTTTTTATGAAATTCTTGAAAATTTTACAAAATATGATATTCTAATTTTGTACAGAATAATTAACAAAAATATTAAAATGTCGCGATTTAATAAAAAATCCTAAGACGTTAAGATATAAGAAAATGATAATTACCAAAGATAACACAGGTGAGACATATATGAGAAATAAATCGAAAAAAGGTTTTACATTGACGGAGTTAATCGTCGTGCTTGTGATCATGTCCGTGATCGCAGCCATTGCAATTCCGTTTTTTACGAATTATTGGAAAAATGCAGAGTTTCGAAAGAATGAACAGAATGCCAAAACCATTTATCTGGCGGCAGAATCGAAACTGACATATTACCGGTCTTCCGGACAGTGGGAGAGCTTCAAAAAGCAGATCAAGAAGCAGGCGGAGAAGGATCAGGCAAAAAGTGCGCAGAACCGTCAGGTGGAGGAAGCGGTATTTCCTTCGGATGCGGAAAATGCGGTACAGTTAAACGACCGTATTTATACCCTCAGACTGGACAAAGCAGCAGAGGAAACAGATCAGGAAGACAATCTTCTGTTGCAGCTGATTGACGATTATGTTTATGACAAAGAAATGCTGGATGCATCTGTGGCGGTTGAGATCGATATAGAGTCCGGTGAGGTGTATTCTGCTTTTTATGATTCAAAATGCAAGGGACTGACTTATGAATCCGAAGATAAAGATGGTTATCTGACGATGCAGAAACGGGATTATGACAGTCGGAAAAAGCGATTGTTAGGTTATTATTCTACGGAAGATACGGTAAACGTGGTTGCCCTGAAGCCGACAAAACTGCGTATCACAACCATCAGTCTGCAAAACAGCGAAAAGCTGAGTCTGAACTGGTCTTCCAACGTGGGAGAGAGTCTGGATACCAGCTATGAGATTGCTGTATATAATAAGAAAGACAACAGTAAACTGTTCAGTATGATTCTGTCTCCATACGATCTGCGCAAGGCCGGATGGTCCGGAAAAAATGCGGACAGTACCGCAAGTTTTGCCAGTGTGACGCTGTTGGACAGTAACGATAATGAGGAGGGTCAGTGGAGTTTTCCACTGACGTATCAGGATAACAAATATTCACTTGTACTGGATGCGATGATGTCAGCCAAAGTACAGGCCTTGCTGGAGTCACGGGAAGGTGGCTCTGACAGTGATGCGCTGCAGCGGACACTGAGCACGAGTATCTGCCGTCTGGCTTCGGTAAACGGAACAAATCTGACGGAAACGCAGGATCTGACAAAACCGCAGAATATCTATGCCACAGTAAAAGCGATTTCCTATGCGGGAACGGACAGCAGCAATTCTGTGACAAAGGAGTACCGTGCCAGTGAAGCGGTTACATCCAATGATGCCAATACGCTGTATGCGGACAAGACATCCGGAAGTAAAGTGAAAATTGCGGCGTTTCGTCATTTATCTAATATGCGTTACTATGATGCGGATGCACAAGCAACTTTTGAACTGACAAATAAAAATATGGACTGGGCTTCTGTGGGAACTGGTGTGTATGATCTGACCACCGATGATCAGGCAGCTGCGCAGACGGGGATAGAAAAGCTTGCATGGAAAGAAAATTCTACCGATAAAACAGAAGATTTTCCGACAATTGCAGCACTTTCAAAGAAACATACACTGCAGGGACAGGGAAAGAAAACTTATGTATCCAATCTGCGTCTGGGAGAAGCTTCCGTTGTGGATGATGAAACAGTGCGGCAGCTTGAGGTGTCATCTGGTAAATCAAATGTGTCAGAAACAGAATATCTGGGCCTGTTTGGAGAATTGGAAGGAACCGTTACAGGGCTGACGCTGCGTGATCCGGTTCTTACTTTCGTGGCTTCCTCCGCACAGGAGAACACAGATGCAGCAGGTACTTATGCGCAGCTGAAAGGTGTCGGCATTCTTGCGGGACGCGGTGAGGGTGTCATTAAGGATACGGAAATTATAACTTCCACTGGACGAAATGCAAGCCAGACTGAAAATAATATAGAAGTTTCGCTCCCGTCGGCAGCTGTTTCCGCAGATGGAAATACACAGATCGCGGCAGTCGGTGGTGTGGTCGGTATTCTTGCGGATACAGATAAAGATGGAAATCTGACAGCGGCAAAATCTGCAAAAGTAGAAAATGTGACAATGAACGGGGATATTGACGTAAAACTTCCGTCTGTGAACGCTCCGGCAGACGCAGATGATTATGAGAATTATGCTCTTGGAGCCGGTGGGATTGCCGGATACGCGAAACTGGAGAGCAAAAATCAGAAGAGCGTGATCTTATCCTGCCAAAATCATGCGGGTGTGTCCGGTAATTATATGACCGGTGGAATCGTTGGAATGATCGACGGTCTGGCTGATTCCTATGAGCAATCCACCTGGAGCAGCAATGCAGCGATAAAAGACTGCTCAAACAATGGCCTGATCCTCTGTACCGCAGAGACGGCGGCTTCTGTCAGTGGCAATTATTTTGGAGGAATCGCGGGATACGCATATCGCACACTGATCTATAACTCTACCAGTGCGTCCGGACGTGCATCAGGATTTTCCTACAGCAAAGATAAAAAGGATTTGTTGAAGGGACAGTACGTCGGAGGAATCGTTGGCTATGGTAATCACAGCCTGATGGCGAACTGCGGCACGGAAAGCAATGGCTATATCCTTGGCTCCAAATATGTTGGCGGAATCGCGGGCGGACTGGGCGGAAATACCAGTGATGCGATCCAGGCACACCAGCAGGAAAGTGTTTCTGTTACGACAAACCGGAGTTATGTCGTTGGAAACGAATATGTGGGAGGAATTGTTGGTCATAATACAGAAGGCGTTGTTTTATCCAACTGTATCAATAACGGAGTGGTAGCCGGAACAGAAAAAGCGAATGGAACAGGTGGTCGTTATATCGGAGGAATTGTCGGATATAACGCCAATGGTGCGACCATCAGTGATTGTGCAAGTTATCTGTCCGATTATGGCAATTCTATTTTTAATATGATCGTGAAGGACTGGGATGCCCGAAGCGATTATGTCGGAGGAATTGCCGGATACAATAATGGTAAGATCGAGTTTTCAGATGAGAGCCAGGCCATCATGGTAAAATCAGTGTCCAGTATTGTGGTTGGTGATAACTATGTGGGAGGAATTGCTGGTTTTAATGATGTGAACGGTACGTTGAATGTAAACTACACGCTGATCGGCGGACAAATTTATGCCTATGAAAACTGTGCCGGCGGTGCATTTGGTTTTAATGCTTCCGTAGAAGCGGCACAGCAGACACTGACGGTCAAACCGCGAAGCGTGCAGGGCAGATATTTTGTCGGCGGAGTGATTGGAGCGAACGTACTGAATATTAAGAAGGATACGGAGATATCCAATTTACGTGCGGACAATATTCTCGGATCGATCACAGGTGAAGCCTTCTGCGGTGGAATTATTGGATATCAGAGAACTTATACCGATGCGCAAATCCCGGTCAGCGCGTCAGAGGGTGGTACCGATGCTGGAATCCGTGTGTCAGTAGAGGCAAATGCGGCACAGATCCTGCCGGGAATTCAGTCAGGTAATGTACCGACTTCTGTTATGGAATCCGCAAATACAAATACGCTGACGATTTCTACAAATGGAAATACCGCAGACAACTTGAAAATAAATACAAATAATATCCCAATCGAGGCAGTGATGTATTCTGGCGGAGTGCTGGGTTATTGTGAGAAGAATAGCAAAGTTCAGATTAAAAACTGTAAAAATGCAGGAAATATTACGTTTGCATCAGATCTTCTGAAGGATAATGATGTGTCAGGAGGAGCTGTGAATCTGGGAGTGTATACGGCCAGTGGTGAGATACCGGAGCTTCTTTCTACAGATGCGGAAGATCTGGAACTTCATTTCATCGGTGGTATTACCGGTGTTACACTGGAAAATGAAACGATTACCCATTGTACCAACACCGGATCGCTGTCTGGATTTACCGGAATCGGCGGCGTAGTTGGCCTGAACGCAGGAACTGTTACAAATTGTGAACTCAGTGAACATTTTGGAAATGCAGCACTGGAGTATGTCGGTGGAATTATCGGCATCAACAGCAATGGTGGAACCGTGGCATCCTGTACAACCGCATCCGGTAAGACGATCGCCGGAAGTGATCATCTGGGCGGAATTGTCGGATGGAATCTGAAGGGTGGTACCCTTACCGGAAATACAAATAATGCAACAGTGAATGCATCCGGAGCAGATGCATCCGGTCTGGCAGCGGTTGGCGGACTTGTTGGACAAAACAGTGGTGACATTATGCTTTCGGAAGACAGTGCTTCCTCCAGCCGTTCGGTTTCCGGCATGAGAGGAGCCGGTGTCGGTGGTGTGGTCGGTATCAACGAGTCCGACGGAACCATTCAGTTTGCTGGAACGACAGACACAAGCGGAGAGATCATGGCTGTTTCTGATAAAGTGACCGTACAGGGCTATGAGAAAGTCGGAGGAATTGTCGGTATCAATCATGGCACTTTTGATCGGTCTGAAAATAATACATATGTTGCTGCAAAAGCGAAAAAAGTACAGGCTTCCCATGGAACAGTCGGAGGAATTGCCGGTATAACAGATGGAATGATCTGTTATGCGGTGAACCGCTGTGGCAGTGTCAGTGCAGATGCAGGAACCGCCGGTGGAATCGTGGCGGAAAATACGAACACAGGGGCTACTATCCAAAACTGTACAAACTATGGAGATGTCAGAAGCAGTGACGGTTATGCTGGTGGAATTACAGCGGTAAATAGTGGTACGATTCAGTATTGTACCGTAAAAGGCAGCAGCACTTTCGGCAATGTGGAAATCTACAGTCTGGGTGTGAATGCCAGTGGTGCGATCGCTGCGACAAACAGCGGTACGATCACAGATAGTGTTCCGCAGGATGCGGTTGTACTGCGCGGTAATGCAACTGTTTTTGGTGGAATCATCGGAGAAAATACCGGTGTGGTTACTTCTTCGGCAGCTTCTAAGAATGGAACAAACGCATTTCATTTGAAATATATGCCTCAGATCAGATCGGACAAGAGTAATCTGACCGTTGGTGGAGCGGTCGGCACCAATGCAGGAACCGTATCCGGGATTACAGCGGTGGGGCTGTCCTTTGAGAATTTTTCCGGATATCAGTATCTGGGCGGAATTGTCGGAATGAATGGTACTTCCGTGCGTCTGGATCAGGAGAATGAGGAATATCAGAGTAAAGTCACAAATTGCAGTTTCAATGGTTCCATGAAGGAGAAGACCAATGCCGGTGCAGCCGGAAACTGCTATGGCGGCATTGCGGGTATCAATTATGAGGAACTGAGTGACAATACAGTCACACAGATCAATATGGATATCCAGGGTGTATATACGGCTACCAGCACAAGTACTACCGCACAGAAAGAAGCCATGGCAAGTTATGCCGGTGGAATTGCCGGTAAAAATGAGACAAATGCACTGATTGATGGATGCACACTGGTGGATAACAGCAGAAGTGTGCTCCAGGCAAAATATGGTATGCTTGGTGGGGTGGCCGGATTTAATAAAGGAACCATTCAGATGTCCGGAAGCAGTATTACTGAAAGAATTATGACAGAAAACAGCATAAAAAATTCTGAGACACTGACCATTGCGGCAACAGATAAAAACGGAGGTGATTTAAGCGCGGACGGTGCTGCGGTGGCTTGGGACTACAGCAACGGATTTTTACTGGAAAACGCAAAATACCAGAATACAGATACAAGAATTTCTGAAAAACGTCTGAATCTGAAAATGACAGAAAATGGCAATATAGGAGGTATTACAGCATTCAACAGCACAGATGGTGCTGTGGATCGTTGTGTATCTGGTGACTGGTTCTTGTTGAACCGTTCTGAAGCAATTGGTGTTGGAACGGGTGGAATCATTGGTATGAATGAATCAGAGAATAATCTGACTTGTCTGGTAAATGGTGCTTTTGTCGGACGACAGGTGTCAGCAAAAAACATCAATGGTGACGACTATGAACAGGGGCAGACAGATCGTTTTGCAGGTGGAATCATTGGCAATCAGAATACTTCTACCGGGAATGAATGGGTCATAGAAAACTGTATCAACTTCGGTACAGTGTATTGTTATAGAACCCATTATTCCGGTGGTATCATTGGTCAGTGGACAGCCTCTGGCGGTACAATAAGGGATTGCCGTAATTTTGGAAATCTCCAGACAAGCTACCAGTGTAGCTGGAAGGGTGCTTCTGGCGGTATTGTAGCGCAATTATACCACGCTTATGAAGATAATGAGTACAACATCATCAGCTGTGAAAATCACGGAAATATTTATATGCGTGATGGTGCAAGCCTGGCAGAGGGGTCACATGGTGCGAATGACAGTGCAGGTATCCTTGGTAACGTGACAACTTACAGGGTTGACAGTGCAGACCGGGCACAGAATTTTACAATCCGCATTTTAGATTGTGTTAACGGACCCGGCGTAAGATTGTATTCTGCTTCTATGGGAGCCGGAATTTTCGGCTTTCTTTCCTGTGATAATGCAGATGCGGGGGCAATAAAGCAATCCACATGTAACGTTAAAATTGATATTGAACGCTGCCGGAACTTTGCAAATGTTTTGCGGGGAAGAAGTTATTGCGGAGGAATTTTCGGAGCCAGGTATTCTGAAACCGGATGGGGTAACACTATTTTAAAGGATTGTTATTCAGCAGATCTGGCTGACAAAGATGCAGAAAATAATGAGCATTATACTCCATCTGGAAGCCCGATATATTCCACCGGAAATGTGAATGGCGGCAGTGTAGAAAATATTGAAAATACAGAAAACCGGAAAAACAATTTCTTTATCAATGGCAGAGGAGGCCTGGAATATGGATGGGACTATGGCTTTTATAATCATAAGTTTGTTCTTGGAAAACTAAATTCTGATGGAAGTGTACAGACTTCTGGAAGTGGGGAGCGTAACGTAACCGTTACCAGAAGAACAGATGCGACATGGAATAACTATATCAGTAGCATCCATGCGGTTGCAGTTGAAAAAACGGTGGATGGAGAATATCGTTATGCTTATGCGGAAATTTATGACAATTGCAGTTCCATAGGAAGTGATTGCTTCGTAGATTCGGATGGATATATTGTAAAGGCCGATAAAGAGACAAAAATAGGTCAGATTCTGTTTTATACTGAAAAAGAGGATTATAGCAATCATAAAAATCTATACTTGAAATGTACAGAAAATCCACTGTTGTCGGAAACAGGAGAAAATAATGCAATATACAAAAATTCCCGTGAAAGTTATCGGCGTCTGGAAGGTATTGAAAAATTAGATGGTAAGAGCGAACTCCAGTCACCGGTAGATGCGGAGGCAAAGGTGGCAGATGGCAAGATCAGTATCACGGTGACACCGGATAAGCTGTTGGCAGATCCGACACAGAACTGTGATCCGTTTGCATATCTGGTGACAATTACGGGAAGCAACGGGGAGAGCGCAACAAAAACAATCTACACGGAGAGTGAGAGCTTTGATATCCCGTCAGGTTTGTCCGGAACACTGAGCATTTCCGTTCAGGCCGTCAGCATGTTTTCTGATGTGGAGAATTCCGCTTCGACAGAAGCACGGGTGATTCAGAGTGGTGCGATCCTTCCAAGTCCGGAAGTACGGGCAGAACTTGTCATGGATCCGAATGGTTATAATCTCAATGGAAAGAAAATCTATTATTACTATGAGATGAGTCTGAGCAATCTGGATGAATATGAACCATATTCCGGCTGGAAAGTGCAGGTTTATCTGAACGCGTATGGCAAAGATAAAAATGTGGTATTGAGTGCTGAAAATCCGACAGGCATTTTACCAATTGATTTTGACAGCAAGAAGAACAATAAAGACAATACGTATCAGATCATCGCGCAGGCACTTCATGGAAGTACGGAGTACCAGGATTCACCGGTGATTTCTACCTCGGCCTATATGCCGTTGTATCAGGCATTCCTTGGATTGCAGTATCCGAGTAACAGGCATGAAGATACGTTGGATCATGTGGCAGCTACCAGCTATTCGGTTTCCGGAAATACGCTGGATACCCTCAGTGTGGATGTGACCATTGATGATACGGCGAATACAGAAATCCTGGAAGTAAATCCGATCTATCGCGCGGAACTGATCGGAAACTGGACCGATGCAAAAGGAACGACATATAAAGATGTTGTATTTGCGAAGACGGATATTATGACGGTGTCCGGAAGTACGGTTACGGCTCATTTCACGGATTTACCGGAATATCTTGGAAGGGCAGAAAATCTGCATGTCAGACTGTGGTATGCCCAGACGGGTCTTGGACCGGTTTACCTGTATCATGAGACAGATACGAAACCGGACAGTGGTGCAGTGACAGAACTGACCGGCCTCAACGCAGACGGCACCGAACAATGGGCTTACAGTTACAGCGTGGCAGTTCGAAATAACTGGCATAACTTCGATGCGTATCAAAAAACATCGGATACCCTCTTTACCTGGTTTCCGGCTCCGAAAATGGATCAGGCAGACGGCAGCAGTCTGACACCGTCTTATGACAGTGAAAACAGAATGCAGTATACGTTCTCCTGGGACAAAGATGTATCGGACAAAGAGAATCCGACGTATGAGATCGCACTGACCGGTATTGATGCAGATGGCAAGGAAGTAACCATAGATACCGGTGATTACACCGGTGGAAGAAGCTTTACCATTGACGGTGAGGATTGGAACTATACCCAGGTGCGACTGAAAGTAACGCGTATCGGTGATGCCACTCAGAAGAAGATCGGACTTTCCACAACTGCGACTTATTCCGTAGCGCAGAGACTGGAAAAACCGGGACAGCCTTCTGTGACAAACGTGGATCATAACGAACTGAATTACAATGTGATCTGGCCGGGTATCTCAAATGAGACATACTGTGCGGGATATCAGATTTATGTACGTGAGTATGATACAGACGGAAATCTTGGAACTGCTGAAAAAGCTGGTTCTGTACAGAAAGCAACAGGTGCGGCAGTTTATTCCCAGATCATTAATCTGGAAAAATATGCAGGAGAGAGGATCGTTGTGTATGTGGTTGCGCAATCCAGCGATACAAATGCTTTTGTAAACAGTGCTGCAGGAGTTACCTGTGAAGTTCAGATTCCGGCGCGTATCCCGCAGCCGAAGGTGACATGGAATGTGAACTGGACCTATAATACGGGACAGCCGATGGAGACCGCAGACTTCTTGTCTGGAGGGTTACGGGTTGGCTTAACGGCAGACAATGCAAGCATTCCGCCTGGAGGAAGTGCATATTTACTGCGTGCGTATGTATATAACAGTGCAGAAGATGCGGCAAAGGCAACGGCATCGAATCCGGGTAATTATGTGACAGCATATCCGTCCGGAGATGTACCGGTACAGATGGATGTATCAAATGCGCAGAATTATTATCATGTATTTGATCAGCTTTCTATTAAATACGCCGGAAAATGGGTTGTATTTTATGCCCGTATATCATCCGGTGCCGGCAGTGTAAGTTCACTCTGGACCAGATCGGATTATGCTTATCAGCTGCCGTATGTCAAACTGGCACAGCCGTCAGTGACATCGGACAGTCAGACGGACAGCATTGCGGCTACGGTGCAGACCACGCCGAATGTACCAGGTACTCTTCGAAACTGGACTGCGGTACGTACCGCGCTTTCCTGGAACAGCGTGGACTGTGCAGATCTGTACAGTATTCAGCTGACAGGGCAGACAACGGACAGTACTTCAGGGGCAGGACAGTTATCTTCCAATCTGAGGATTTTGGAAAAAACAGATGCTTCCGGAAACAAAACGGCACAGGTTCAGCAGTATGTATACCGAAAAGTACAGGATAAGACAGATACAACCGATGAAAAATGGGAGTATATCTGGGAAACAATAACCGAGAATCCGGTTACTTATCCGAGTGGTACGCCGGAAACAGACAAAGTACATACCTGGGACATCAGCAGTTACAGTGTTCCGATATCATCAAATTACAAGACGGAAAGTGGAGCAACCTATTACTATACACTGACACTGACTGCACAGCTTGAGGCACAGCTTCAGGCGGATGGAACAATCCATTATGTACTGAAACTGCCGGATGTGGAGAAAATGACAGCGGCAGATGGCAGCAATGTGACAAATGCAAACTTTACTGTGACGCAGAAAGCGACATTCCGGGCAAATGTACAGAGAAATCTGTCACAGCCGGTGAGCGATGCGTATGCAGGATCTGATCCATATGAGATCAGCTGGAATAATTAATGGAATCGGCACAAAAAATGTGCAGACCGGAGGAACTATTTTATGAAGTGGAAAGGCTGGCAGCAGCTTCGGCAAAATAAGAAAAACGGAATATCGATGGTGGTAGTGATCTGTGTATCGGCATTCTTTGTGGCCTTTGCAGCTGCAATCCTTTACACGGCCGGACTTCTGACGGCGCAGTCTAATCTGCGCCTGAAAGAAGAGCGGTGCAATCAGCTGGCCACATCGGCAGCAAAGGTATTAAACGAAGAATTACTGAAATATGACAACAGAAGTAATGATGCGTCGCAGGACAATACGTTTTATGCCTTCGCAAATAAATTCCTGGATAATTCGCAGTATCTGGATTACAGCGAAGATTATCCGGATTCCTCAAAATACAATTTCCTGGTGAGTGATACCAATCTGGACAATCTGGCAGAAGCAGCATCGCTGCCTGCTGGTTATGGAAATATCCGCATTACACTTTCCAAAGAAAAAAACAGTGTGGAGGATCTTGATTCCATAAAGACCGGAAAAATTGACGTTGCGTCAACCGGCACAAATTATCAGACTGAGATCGACCGTATTCGAAATATCACGGTGCGTGAATACAATCTGACTGTGGAAGTTACCGCTTCTTATGATGATGCCACATATACCTGTACTACAGAGTACAGCCGGGAGGAAAAATACGATGTGAAGTTTTCCCATAAAGGCACAGATATTGTGTGGGATGGTGAAAACTGGCATAAAAATAATACCAGCGGAGAAATTTATACGCCGGATGACAGCGAAAGCATTGTATATGAATTTCTGACGCAGACGCCTACATACTGTGTATTCCGGGAAAATACATATGTGGATACCACACAGGGAGGAGGTTCTGATACCGAATGATAAAGTTACATAAGATCAGGAAAAAATCAGGAGAGACTCTGGTGGAAGTGATCGCGAGTATGTTTATTTTCCTTATTCTGTTTGGTATCCTGCAGGGAGCAATTTCCTACGGCCATGCCTCCATGGAAAAAAATAAGCAGATCCGTGCAGAGAATGCAGAGATCATCCAAAATCTTGCATCCACAGACGCTGTGACCGGGACAGATAAAACATTACAATTTGTGGCAACCACATCAGACATGGATCAGATTGGAAATCCGGTGTTTTCCATAACGGCGAATCTGGCTTCAAAGGAAGTGCATTATAAGGATACCAAAGGCACCGATCAGATCATTACGTTTTATCTGTATGATGTTCCGTCCTCATCAGAAACTCAGAATGCGGGAGGTACCACCCAATGAAAAAACTGAGTTTTTATGCAGAAAAAACACGGCGAAAGCTGAGAGAGAAGCGGGGTACAACGCTGGTGGAAACCATTGTGACATTGCTGCTGATCAGCATTATGATGGCAATGGCGGCATCTGCTTTGAGTTCTGCGGCAAAGATTTTTGTCAGAGAACAGAAGACGCAGTTTGCGCAGTCAATCCTGGATACCGCAATGACGGAATTGCGTGGATTGACCTCTGATGCAAACGGATACATTAAAATTTATGCAAAAAATGACACAAATCCCGGAAAAATTACGGATATGACTGGAAATAATTCGGGAAATATATTAGAATTTATAAATGAGGATGGATATGTGGTTCTTGTATCCACCGATGGATGTGATGCAACGACGCTGAAAATCGGAGGACAGGATTCCGGGCAGTCAGAGGCCGTTGAGAGCGGACAGCTGCTGACACGGTACTATTTTTACAATAATGGAAAATTCCAGTACAGTGAAAACGAGACACCAGTGGCCCGTGCAGTTGCTGCTGTGTTTGGCAAAGGATTTTACATGGGGAATTACCTGGATGTGACATGGGCTTTCCCGGATGGTGTAAAGGCAGGCGATGAGGTGACGCAGGTTACCGCGACGGTGACCCTGTACAGTGATAAGGAACGTACACAGGCAGTGACGTCTGATACGGAAATTCTTCAGTTTCGGCATACACCCATACGAAACGATGACGTGACAACTATGGAGGACTCAGTGCGCCCGTAAGGCGCTTGGGGTGGACACCCAAGCGGCGTGGGTCATTATGATT
>CAVKTR010000083.1:0-12723 GCA_963659325.1 Dysosmobacter segnis | reverse complement strand
AAACGAGGGGAGTGAACGGTTAGCGGTTGCAGAAGGATTCTTTGATTTCGCCTTATAAAACATTAATTTTTAAGCCACCTAAAAAACCACGATTTTCAAAAAGAGTTGCTTTTTAGACGAAAGTCGGAATTTGTATGGTTGACTCTGAATTTTGATTTTCGTATAATAATAACTCGAACCAAATTAATTTACCGAAAAACGTGGAGCATAAAACAGGAGTGTGCAGAACAAATATGAAAAACGTACTGAAGATATTTCGAAGAGATTTGAAGCGACTGCTTCGAAATCGTGCGGCAGTGCTGGTACTTGGCGGCGTATGCCTGCTTCCATCCCTGTACGCATGGTTCAACATTGCGGCGAACATGGATCCGTATGGAAATACGAAAGGCATCAAAGTTGCGGTAGCAAACTGTGACGAGGGTGCAGATACTACCCAGATGTCACTGGATGCGGGTGCTACGATCATTGATAATCTGAAAGAAAATAAGAAGCTTGGATGGACATTTGTGGATGAAGACGAAGCCATTGAAGGTGTGAAATCCGGCGAGTATTATGCTGCGATCGTCATTCCGGAGGATTTCAGTGAATCTCTGCTCAGTATTTTGTCCGGTGATGTGAAAAAACCGCAGCTGGATTACTATATTAATGAAAAGAAAAATGCGATCGCGCCGAAGATCACGGACAGTGGTGCTACGACGCTGCAGCAGCAGATCAATGATACTTTTTCTTCGGTTGCTTCTGAGGCAATTTCGGAGATGATCAGTTCTTCGGCAGGAAACCTGACGTTTGATGTGGATCAGACCAATTCAGAGATGCTCAGTTCTATCTCAGAAGTAAGGGATAATCTGTCTGATTATCAGGATGTGCTGAAGGATTTCTGCAAAACGGTGGACAGTTCGGACACCCTGATCCAGAATTCGCTGAAATCGCTGGAAAAAGTGAAGAAATCTGCGTCATCTGTTTCGGATGCGCTGGATGAAAGCACAAAACTGCTTGGCGGGAGCCGGAGTGCAGTTTCTGAGTTTTCGGGAACGTTTTCTGACAGTCTGTCGAGTGGGGATATTTTCCTGAATGATGCGTATATTACGGCTTCTATCAAACTTGGAAATCTTGAGTCCAAAGTATCACAGGTGAATTCGGCTGTGGGCAGCGGACTGGATTCTGTGACGGAGTTGAACAGTAAAAATCAGCAGATCCTGGATAAACTGGCCGATCTCCAGGCGAAAATCGGCAGCGATTCTGAACTTTCGGCAGCAATTACGGAGAAAATTGCAGAATTGCAAGCGAAAAATAAGGAACTTTCGCAAGTCCTGGAGTCTGCGAACAAAAGTAATACAACCATTGAGGGTATGGTGACGACATCTGAGGATGCCAGAAGTAATCTGGAAAAGATCCTGGATAACAGCCGTGACGACCTGAAAAATTACCGCAATACGCTGACACAGTCTACGGTTCCGCAGATCAGTCAGTCTCTGGATGGACTGTCGACGGTCAGTGGGGCGATGTCTGCCACATTGTCGGGCATCACACCGATGGTGGATCAGCTGAGCACGATGCTGCAGCAGCTGCAGACGAGTCTGGATGACAGCGTGGATGCGCTGACCAGGACTGGATCTGCATTGCAGACTGTGGATGACCAGCTGGCAAAGGTAGAGACAGATATCCTGGCATTGCAAAGTTCGGAAGCTTATCAGCAGATTTTGTCTCTGGAAGGTATTGATGCGGAGGCTGTTTCTGAATTCATGGAATCTCCGGTTTCAATCAATTCGGAAGTGTTGTATGATGTGGAAAATTATGGAACCGGTATGACACCGTTTTATACGAATCTTGCGCTCTGGGTTGGCGGCCTGATTCTGGTATCCATCCTGAAACAGGAGGTGGATAAGGACAAGGAAGTGCCTGATTTTTCCAATACCAGTGCATATTTTGGAAGGTGGCTCCTTTTTGTGGCAGTCGGTCTGATACAGGGATTTATCGTCTGCGTCGGGGATCTCGTATTGCTGAAAGTCCAGTGCCTGCATCCGGCTCTGTTTGTGGCGACGGGCATCTTCTGTTCTTTTATTTATGTGAATATTATTTTTGCCATGGCACTGACATTCAAGCATATTGGAAAAGCGCTGGGTGTATTTCTGGTTATTTTGCAGATTCCCGGATCTTCCGGTACTTATCCAATCGAGATGATGCCTGGATTTTTCCAGAAACTGAATCCGTTTTTGCCATTTACCTATTCGATCCGCGCCATGCGTGAGTGCATTGCCGGATTTTATGGAAATGTATACAGCAAAAACATGGCTATGATGCTGATATATCTGGCGGTGGCGTTGTTTATCGGACTTGTGCTGCGGCCGCTTCTGATGAACCTGAACCATCTGTTTGACCGTCGTCTGGAAGAGACGGAGATGATGGTAGGTGAGACAGCGGGAAGTGAAAAACAGCTTCCGCAGATGCAGATCCTGATTGAAACATTGATGCGGGATGATGTGACAAAACGCCGTTTTCTGGAAAAATCCGGAAAGTTTGAACTGAAATATCCGAGACTGATCCGGTTTGGTTTTGCGGAAATTGTTATCATTCCGCTGGTTTTCCTGATCCTGTCTTTTATATTGCAGGCGAAATTTGTATTTCTGGCATTGTGGATTATTTCACTGATTGGTCTGGTGGTCTACCTGATCTGTGTGGAATATGTGCATGACCGTATTGTGCGGCAGCTTGAGATGAGCGGGCTCGAACCGGAAGAGCTGGTGAAAAAGATCAAGGAGGGTGACATCTGATGAAAAATATCTGGGAAATTTTCAGACGGGATATCATGCGTATCCGCAATAATGTCATTGCGCTGGTTGTGATTGTCGGCATCAGTGTCGTTCCCTGCCTGTACGCGTGGTTTAATATAGCAGCAAGCTGGGATCCGTATTCGAATACAGGAAACCTGAAAGTGGCGGTGGCCAGCGTGGACGAAGGATATGAGGGAAGCCTGATCCCGATCGAGATAAATATCGGTGATAAAGTCCTGTCGGCTTTGCGGGAAAATACACAGATGGAGTGGGTTTTTACTACAGAGGAAAAGGCTACCAGGGGAGTGAAATCCGGAAAGTATTATGCGGCTATCGTGATCCCGAAGGATTTCAGTGACAAGATGATGAGTGTTTTTTCTGAAAATGTGGAAAAACCAGAGATTACCTATTATTCTAATGCGAAAGAAAATGCCATTGCACCAAAGGTAACGGATAAAGGTGCCAGCGCCGTGCAGCGTCAGGTAAATCAGGTATTTATCGAGACGATTTCAGAGACGACACTGACAGTTTTGCAGGCTGTTTCCAATATGTCGGAAGCGAGCGGCGCGGCAACGATCGTGGCAAATCTGAATGCGAACCTGAACCAGATCGCGGGAGATCTGACGGCATCTGCCGGTTTGCTGGAATCTTTTTCGGATATGACAGGTTCTGCGCAGAAGCTTCTGAATTCTACCACAGAATTTTTGCAGACAGCACAGCAGCAGACAAAAGAAAGCAAACAGGCATTTCAGGATACAGAAAAATCTTTTTCGAGTTTGTCTGATTCTCTGGATGCGGCGACAGACAGCGTCGGAGCCGCACTGAAATCTGCGGAAAACGTATATGATCAGATGGAGGGAACGATTTCAGACGCTTTTTCGGATGAAAATGCGAATGTGGAACAGGTGGCATCTACGCTGGATACGCTGGCTGATCAGGTTGGCGAAGTAGTGACAGCCTATACTTCCGTCCGGGACAGTGTGGCTGCTGTCGGGGACAAATATCCGGAGTCATCTGATCTCGTGGATGCGGTTGTGGCACGGATGGATGCTTCCATCCAGGAACAGAAGGATCTGCAGAGCAGATTGCAAAACAGTGCAAAAGGACTGCGGGATGCCTCGACAGATATAGCCACTGCACAGAGTGAACTAAAGGAACTTGCGGCAAAGAATCAGAAAAACATCTCAGGTGTGTCTGCAAGTTATAAGTCTTCTGTGAAAAAGTCACTGAACAGTCTGTCTGATTCCCTGACTTCTTCCAAAAAGGAAATTTCCAGTCTGCTGTCCCAGCTGGATCAGTCGGCCAGTGGTGTTTACAGCCTGACGGATTCGGCAGATTCTGATCTGTCTGAGATACAGAATGTCCTGAAAGAATCCGGAGACGTACTGACAACGGCTGCTGACAGGATCACAGATACGACAGGGAAACTGAAAGAGATGGAAGAGAGCGGAAATTTCTCGGAATTGCAATCTCTGATCTCCGGTGATAAAACCAGCATCAGTTCGTTCCTTGCAGCTCCGGTTTCTCTCAATACGCATAAGGTGTACGAAATTGCCAATTATGGTTCTTCTATGGCACCGTTTTATTCGGTTCTCTCTATCTGGATCGGTGGAATCGTCCTTGTGGCCATGCTGAAGGTTAATGTGTCGGAAGAGTGTACAAAAGGACTAAAAAATGTGAAGCTGTATCAGATTTATTTTGGACGTTTCATCACGTTTATGATCGTAGGGCTGTTCCAGAGTACACTGATCGCACTGGGCGACCTGCTTTATCTCGGCATCCAGTGTGAGCATAAGTTCCTATTTTTGCTTGGATGCTGGTTTACAAGCCTCGTATTCGTGAATATAATCTATACTTTGACGGTTTCTGTCGGGGATATTGGAAAAGCGGTCAGTGTCGTTCTGCTTGTCGTGCAGGTGGCCGGAACCGGCGGAACGTTCCCGATCGAAGTGGCACCGTCTTTCTTCCAGGCAGTATATCCGCTGCTTCCGTTTACGCACAGCATGGCTGCATTGCGTGAGACAGTAGGTGGCCTGTATGGAATGGACTACTGGATCGATCTCGGTAAACTTGCGATATTCCTGGGCATTTCCCTGGTCGTTGGTCTGGTTCTTCGAAAACCGATCATCCGGATCAATGAAGCTTTTACAGAGATGCTGGAAGAAACGAAACTTATGTAAAAAAATCCCCGTTTCCGGGGATTTTTTTACATCATAGGCAAGTTTACAGGTCATTTTCGTGATCGTTGAGGTAAGAGAGGATAAAGGCAATATGCGCCTGATAATCTTCGCATTCATTCTGCATAATGGAGACCGCTTTTTTTACTTTATTCAATACCGTATTGCGGTGCTGAAAAATAGCGGTGGCCGTCTGGTTGATATTTCGTCCGTTTTTCAGAAACTGCATAAAAATATAACACAGATCGCCGTTGTGGGTCTCATCATACTGGCGCAGCACTTCATAGCACGGAGAGAACATCAATTTGTCCACCCCGGCTTTTTTTAATTCCTGCAGAAGATATCGTGTATAAATGCTGGAAAAATGATAAAAAGCAGGGGTTCCGTTTTCGGAACCGGATACGCCGATATTCAGTGCTTCTCGGGCCTGGACGGCGGCGGAAGGCAGATCCATCAGGGAGAAAAATGTATTGCTGATGCCGCATTCAAAATACTGGTTTCGGAAGTTTTTCTGAAAAATCGTTTTTTCCTCTTCCGTAAGGAAGGTGGCATAACTTTCGTTCTCACTGTTGTTTTTCAATATATAAAGGGTATTCTGATATACAAACGGTTTCAACTGTGGGATTGAGGTCCGCAGATTCCAGCTAACAAAGGAAAATGGCAGTTCCTGATCTCCATTGTAGCGGATGAGGGCCAGCATAAAGCGGCCGTTCATGGTCAGATCCGGAATATAGCCCAGCTGATCCTCAATCTGCTGCTGTGGTATGTCCGGATGCTCTAAAATATCGTGGAAGACCGGCTCGTAAATCTCGGAAGAAGACCGGTTCGTAAACCGTTTCTGCTGGAAAAACAGCTGCAGGTTCTCCACGACGATATTCATCAGATAGAGATAATTGGTCCGCGGATGTACAGCGCAATGGAAGATCAGTGCATAGCCCACGGTATGGCTGTTTGCCCTGAAGCGGTACATCATACTGTAATAGCAGTCGTGGGTTGTCAGGCTGTACCAGCTGATCAGAGGATTTTCCATCTGCTCGGACGTTGAAACCAGTCCGTCCTGGCGCAGACGCTCCATGATCTGCGGGGTCACATAGCCGGCGGACAGAATGGATTCCATGATCGGATCGCTGACATCCGGATTTTTGAGATAGCCCAGTATGGAGTAATTCCGGTCCAGCACGACCATCGGGTAGACCAGAAATTCTCGGGACAGGTTCAGCAGATCCTGCAGGGATTTCTGCTGGATTAGCATCAGATGAAAGTTTTTGTCCCAGACATCAAAATCATGGAAGAGTTTTAAAATCCGGTTGAAGACAAGAGGAAAGGACTCATCTGTATACAGCAGAACCATGGAAAGTCCGGATGGAAAATCGGTGATATGAAGTTTTTCATCCTGACAGATACATAAAAAGGTACAGTCTGGCTGAAAATTCTGCCCCGAAGTCCTGCGAAGGGCGTTTAAAAGCACCTGGTCGGCTACGAGATAGAGCTCATTTTCGTAGGTTCCGACGAGCTGTCCCTGATCAAAAAGCTGCACGCCGTCAAAACTGCAGGTCAGATCGATATTCTGAGATTCATATATGCTGTTGGCAGAAAGCTGGTATAAAAGTACGTTCAATGGTATCTGCATGAAACTTCTCCTGTATAACTTATCACAAAATGATTATATCTTGCATGTTGACTCACTTGCACTCATTGTATCATGAACAAAAGCAGTTCATGATCGACATTCGTCGTTCGTCAATCATGCAAGCATGATGACTCACTTGCACTCATTATACACGAGATATAAATGTGTGAACAGCATAATTTTGGAATGTATTTTTGTATTTTGTGACATACAAAGCTTTGACGGATTGTATTAAAATGGGTACAAGGTTCAAGGAGTATAAAATAGGAGGCAATATTATGAATTTTTTTACACCGGCCGAAGTGGCTCAAAATTACATTGTAACAGGAAAAAGTAAGGTAAATACACCGATTCCGAAAATGATCATTCTTGCGATCCTCGCAGGAGCTTTTATCGGATTTGGAGGTGTCGGTGCAACTACTGTGGCAGTGTCCATCACAGAACCGTCTCTTGGAAAATTCATCGGAGCCTGTGTGTTCCCGGGAGGACTGACCATGGTTCTGATCGCAGGAAGTGAACTTTTCACCGGAAACTGTCTGCTGACGATCCCGCTTCTGGAAAAAGAGATCACCGCAAGCCAGATGCTGAAAAACTGGGTATTTGTTTACCTTGGCAACCTGACCGGCGGAATGCTGGTTGGCGCGGGCGTAGTCTTCAGCCATCAGCCGTCCTTATTTGACAACGGAATGGCTGTATCTGTATTATCCACAGCTGCATGTAAATGTTCTATGCCGTTTTCAGATGCATTTATCAAAGGAATTCTCTGTAATTTCCTGGTATGTACCGCTGTATGGATTTCTTTTGCGGCAAAAGAGGTTGTCAGCAAGATCGTGGGTCTGTTTTTCCCGATCATGATGTTCGTGCTCTGTGGATTCGAGCATAGCATCGCAAATATGTATTACATCAGCGCAGGATTGTTTGCAAAAACAAATGCAACCTATGTACAGGCCGCTACAGAGGCCGGAGTGGATCTGACAAACCTGACCTGGGGTAATTTTTTCAGCAAAAACCTGTTACCGGTTTCACTCGGAAATATCGTGGGCGGCGCAGTCTGTATCGGATGCGCGTACTGGTTCATTTATCTGAGAAAGAAAAAAACAAATGACTAAAAACCGATACCTACAGGTAGAAATAACTAATCCATGCAGCAGATGAGAATCCTTTTCAGAAATGTATGGATTGCACAAAATCAGATACAAAATAGTGCTTTTGGTATATTCCAGGGGCACCTTTTGTCCGTTATAATAATTACATTACAGTATCCTGTTGCGATACTGGTTAGGAGGGATATAAAAGAAATGAGTAAGATTTATCTTGCCGGAAAGCACAGCCGTGATGTCATCATCGGGGATATGTTACAGAAATTCTCCAGAAAAGTAGAAGTCTACCCGCCTGGAACATGTCCGTTGACCGTACAGTTATCATTGCTGCACGCTTCCATGAATCAGACCTGTGGAAAATGTGTACCATGTCGTGATGGTCTTCCACAGCTTGCAAAAATATTGGAGCAGATCCTGAATGGTGTTGGAACCATGGAAATGCTGGATGAGATGAAAGAAATCGCGATTATGATCCGTGATTCCGCAGATTGTGCCATCGGTTATCAGTCTGCCATCGAAGTTCTGGAAGGACTGGAGACTTTTGCGTCTGAGTATGAGAGTCATATCAAAGCGCACGAATGTCCGCAGAACGTGGGTCAGAAGATTCCATGTGTAACCATGTGTCCGGCTCATGTTGATATTCCAGGTTATATCGCACATGTACATGAAGGAAACTACGCAGATGCCATCAATCTGATCCGCCGGGACAATCCGTTACCGACTGCCTGCGCCATGATCTGTGAGCATCCGTGTGAGGAGCGCTGCCGTAGAAATCTGATCGACGATTCCATCAACATCCGCGGTATCAAAAAATATGCGGTAGATCAGATCGCAGCAGACCAGGTTGCCGTTCCGAAAGCAAACGTATCAACCGGTAAAAAAGTTGCCGTCATCGGTGGCGGCCCGGCCGGAATGACAGCAGCATATTTCCTGTCTCTGATGGGACATAAAGTAACTGTTTATGAAGCAAAAGAGCACTTAGGCGGTATGCTGATGTACGGAATCCCGAATTACCGATTCCCGAAAGACCGTATGGATGAGGATATGAATGCCATCCTTTCCACCGGAAATATTGAAGTAAAATATAATACAAATGTAGGCGTAGATATTTCTATCGAGGAAGCAAGAAACAGCCACGATGCAATGTTTGTTGCCATCGGCGCACAGAAAGGTAAAAAACTCCGCCTTGAAAACATTGATGCAAATAACGTTTTTTCCGCAGTAGAAATGCTGGATGAGATCGGACATGGCCACCGCCCGGATTACACCGGAAAGACGGTTGCGGTTATCGGTGGTGGAAACGTAGCCATGGATGCTGCCCGAAGCGCTCTGCGTTGTGGTGCAAAAGATGTCCGTATCGTATACAGAAGACGTCAGGAAGATATGACTGCTCTGGATACCGAGATTGAGTCCGCTGTTATGGAAGGTATCGAGCTGATGCTCCTTCAGGCTCCAAAGAGCATTGAGAAGGATGAAAACGGCGACTGCTGTGCACTCTGGGTACAGCCGCAGATGATCGGTGCATACCGCGGAGGCAGACCTTCACCGGTAGATTCCACATCCAAAGAACCGCTGAGAGTTCCGTGTGATGTCGTTCTGATCGCTGTTGGTCAGGATATCGTCAGCGAGCCGTTTGAAGAGTTCGGAATGCCGGCAGACCGCCATGTATTCCAGGCAGGACTTGATACTGCTGTAGAAGGTATGCCGGGTGTATTCGTAGGCGGTGACTGTGCAACAGGACCGGCAACTGCGATCAAAGCGGTCGCAGCCGGAAAAGTAGCAGCACACAATATCGATGAATATCTTGGTTACCATCATACATTAAACTGTGGTGTGGAAGCACCGGAAGCCAGAGAGAACAACCGTGTTCCGACCGGCCGTGTCAATATTGGCGAGCGTCCGGCTTATGAGAGAAAACATGATTTTGAGCATGTAGAATGTCCGATGACACATGAGGAAGCACTTCAGGAGTCCGGCAGATGCTTAAGATGTGATGTATTCGGATGCGGTAAGCTTCAGGATGCCATCGACAAATAATAACGGAAAATATTCAAGTTTATATATGGAGGTAATAACAGATGCGTTTAACCATAGATGGAAGAAACGTGGAAGCAGCAGAGGGCATGTCAATCCTTCAGGCAGCAAAAACTGCCGGTATTGAGATCCCTACACTCTGCTACCTGGAGGGCATCAGTGACATCGGAGCCTGTCGCCTGTGTGTAGTAGAAGTAGAGGGCAAAAATGAGCTTGCCACAGCCTGCAACACAAAAGTAAAAGAAGACATGGTTGTGCAGACCGCCAGCCAGAAAGTAATCGATGCGAGAAAGACGGTTTTAAAACTGCTTCTTTCCAATCACAATATCGACTGCTTTAACTGCGAGAAAAACGGTGACTGCGAACTTCAGAAATATTGTAACCAGTATGAAATAGATACAACACCTTACATGGGATCCAGAAGCTTACTGGAATGTGATGTCCCGAAAAAAGAGGCACACCCGTTCCTGTCTTACGATCCGTCAAAATGTATTTACTGCCAGCGCTGCGTACAGACCTGTAGAGTTGCAACCGGAAGAAGAGCGATCAAACTGCGCAGAACCGGTAAATTTACGATCATTGACGCACCATTTGGTGATGATTGGGAGGAGACACGCTGCGAGTCCTGTGGTAACTGTGCACAGGCCTGCCCGACAGGTGCCCTGACCATCAAGAGAAGAAAAAATTACCGTGCATGGGAAGTAAAACGTGTACGTACTACCTGCCCGCACTGTGCAACAGGCTGTCAGTATGATCTGATCGTCAAAGATAACAAGATCGTGGACGTTGAGGGAGCAGACGGTCCGTCCAACCACAATATGATCTGTGTCAAAGGTCGCAGCGGTTCCTTTGATTTTGTAGATCATCCGGACAGAGTTCGTCATCCGCTGATCAAAAATAAAGAGACCGGTGAATTCGAGCAGGCTACCTGGGACGAAGCACTGGATTATGTGGCAGAGAAATTTACAGAGTTAAGAGATACTTACGGTGGAGACTGTCTGGCAGGATTTGCCTGCGCACGTTCCGCAAATGAAGATATCTATATGCTCCAGAAGATGGTAAGAACCGCGTTCCATACCAACAACACAGATAACTGTGCCCGTGTCTGCCATGCGCCGACGGTAGCCGGACTGGCCACTACACTTGGTTCCGGAGCTATGACAAATACGATTGCGGATATTACACAGGATTCAGATCTGATCCTGCTGGTTGGTTCCAACCCGGAGCATGCGCACCCGGTACTTGGTATGCAGATCCGTCGTGCCGTACATAAAGGTACAAAACTGATCGTTGTAGATCCGCGTGATATCGATCTGGCACACGCCGCTGATGTACATCTGAAACTGACACCGGGTACAAACGTAGCGTTTGCAAACGGTATGATGAATATCATTCTTTCTGAAGGTCTTGAAGACCGCAAGTTTATCGAGGAGCGCACGGAGAACTTCGAGGAGATGAAGAAAGTTGTTGATAAATATCCGGCAGAGAAAGTTGCACAGATCTGTCACGTTGACGTGGACAAGCTGATCGAGGCTGCCAGAATGTATGCGACAGCGAAAAATGCAGCGATCATTTACTGCCTGGGTGTTACTGAGCATCATACCGGTACAGAGGGCGTTATGTCCCTGTCCAACCTGGCAATGATCACAGGAAACTTTGGCCGTCCCGGCTGTGGTGTCAATCCGATCCGTGGTCAGAACAACGTACAGGGTGCCTGCGATATGGGTGCTTCACCGGATGGATTCGCAGGTTATCAGAAACTAAACTCACCGGGAGTACTGGAAAAATTCGAAGATGCGTGGGGTACAAAGCTGAATCCGAAAGAAGGAACAAAGGCAACGGAGTGCTTCGGCAAGATGCTGACCAAAGAAATCCGCGGTCTGTTCATCTTCGGCGAGGATCCGGTCCGTACCGATCCGGATACTGCGCATGTTATCAAAGCATTGAAGAATCTGGATTTCCTTGTTATGGACGAGTTATTTATGACTGAGACAGCAAAGCTGGCTGATGTCGTCCTTCCGGGACGTTCCTACGCAGAGAAAGAGGGAACCTTCTCCAATACAGAGCGCCGTGTACAGCGTATCCGCAAAGCAGTGGAGATCGAGGGTGAGACGAGAGAGGATATCTGGATTTTTACAGAGATCATGAACCGCATGGGATATCCGCAGCCGCATCTGACTTCTGCTCAGGTTATGGATGAAATTGCTTCTGTGACACCTTCCTTCGCAGGTATCAGCCATGAGCGTCTGGACAGCGAGGAAGTAGCCGGAAACGGTCTGCAATGGCCATGTACCTCCAAGGATCATCCGGGTACACCGATCATGCACGTCGGCAAGTTCTCCAGAGGACTTGGGTTCTGCAATCCGATCGAGTATATTCCGTCCATGGAGCTTCCGGATGAAGAGTATCCGATGAAAATGATGACAGGTCGTGTCCTGTATCATTACAATGCATGTGCTATGACTGATAAGACAGAGGGGCTGAACGAGATTTCAGGTCATTCTTTCATCGAGATCAATACAGAAGATGCGGAGCGTATCGGCTTCAAAGACGGCGACAGAGTAAAAGTATCTTCCCGTCGTGGAAGTATCGAGACCACAGCAAACGTTTCCGGAAAGACAAATCCGGGCGAGTGCTGGATGCCGTTCCATTTCCTGGACGGCGGTGCAAACTGGCTGACCTCTGACGCACTGGATTCTATCTCCAGTACACCGGAGTACAAAGTTTGTGCAGTTAAGGTGGAAAAAGCGTAACGATGGATGCTTCCTGAATCGTGTTCGTTTTAAGAAGAGAACTATATCGGTGAAGAGGCAGAAATTATACAGCAAATTTTTATTAAGGAAGAATCTTATGGCAGAACATATCAGAGATGAATATTTTGTAACCCGCGATGTGGTCACTTACAACGGAAGTGAACTGGTATCCGGCAAAAAAAATCTGGTAGTAGAAGTAAGTTATCAGTTATATGTGAATGGCAGGGGAGCAGGTGAGATGATCTGTTCCCCATGGGA
>CAVKTR010000082.1:0-12778 GCA_963659325.1 Dysosmobacter segnis | reverse complement strand
GGCCTTAGGTAATGTAAGCACAAATGATTGCAAAGGCTGGTTTCATGCATGTGGTGTTTGCGTTAATTAAGAGGATTGCTATAGTATTAAGCAGGATAAACTTATAGTAAACAATTGTTTGGCTATCTCCTAGGTATGAAAAGTAAATGCGTCGTAAGCAGTAAGCTTTCGGCGCATTTATAATGTTTGGAATTATAATTTTATCACTTTGCATTGGTGTTTTTTCGTTTCTTTATCATAGCCAATTCCAACCGCCAGAATATCGCCAGTGTATTTCTGTTTTTCGGCTATTTTACCGGAAAAACGAAGTGCATATTTGCGGTCAATGATCTGCTGGATCGCATCGTCTGCAGAATGATCTACTTTCAATTCAAGAATCAGACAGGTATCTTTTGGATTGTAAGGATAGAAGATAAAATCTACATATCCGATGCCTGCTTTGTCCTCGCGCTCTACCCGATATTTGTCTCTGGCAGCCAGATAGATTAAATTTATAACGGCGGTCAGTTCTGTTTCATGGTTATAAGCCAGTAATGGACTTTCTGTGTTATGAGCATATTCCAAAATAGAAGTCATTGTGTCGGTGTCTCCGGCTAATGTTGCGGATAACATTCGGGCAGATTCTTTTGCCAGTCGATATACATAACCGAAAGAGGATTCCTTCATTAGCATATCATCAAATTTATCCATCAACTCTTTGTTTGGAATACAGATCTGTCCATCCGCGTAGCTTAAAAATCCGTAAACCACCATAGCAGAAAAGATTTCATCGCGGGTTGACAGATTCATGGATGTGGCAGCATATTCCCGTATCTTGGCGGGAACTTTTTCGCCAGCTACCATAAGCGCAAGGTCGGTACGTACATCATCAATATTATTTTCAATGTAATAATAAATTTCGTCATATGGTCCCGAACTTGTCCAGTAGTTTCCAAGATTATTATTGGAAAGTGCAGCGACGACGGAACGCGGATTGTACAGTTTCTCACCGGATTTCGTCTGATATCCGTCATACCAGAAACGTAAGCCTTCGCGGGTAATCTGTGGATTTTCGGTACAGTTAGTATAGCGGTCGTATAAAAGATCCGTTTCCGATTCTGTAAAACCGAAATCTGCAGAAAATCGCTCTTCAGAAGCCATTGTATATTCCAGAAACATATTCAATTCAGAACCACTGGAGTATTTTGCTATCGGCAGAATACCTGTCATATAGGAAAGCAAAACATATGGACGGTCTTTCAACAGAGTGCTCAGAAAAGAAATATACTGTTGCTTGTCTGTGTCTGTAATAAATGATTTATGGAAAATACAATCCCACTCATCTAAAACAAAAATAAAACGTTCTCCGGTATGCTCAAAAATTTTGCGCAGCAGATCCCAGACTGCATCCTGAGGATCTAGGTTTAAATTGGCATATGCAATGCATAAATCGTCTTTCAGATTTTTGCGGATACGGTGAATGTACTGCTGATAGCTGTTACAGTCTTCCGGCATTTCACTGAAATCAATGAAAATTGTATTATACTGATTTATATGTGCCTTATATTCTGTATTTGCGGCAATTTTAGAGCTATTAAAAATGGTATCAGCGGAACAGACTTTTCCGAAAAATGCACCAATCATATTTGCCATAATGGTTTTTCCGAATCTCCGCGGTCTGGTAATGCAGATATGGGAATTCCCAGTTTTTACCAATGGAAATAATTGCTCCAGAAGCAGACTTTTGTCTATAAAGTATTTTTTTTCCGTTTCACTTTTGTATAAATAAAATGGTGAGGTACTGTTCAAATAGACACCCATGGGAGCCACCTTCTTTTTATTGCATTGATAACTGTATGCTAATATCAAATGTTACCCTATGTGAATGCTAGAACACACATATGGGATTAATGTATATGATAACATATTTTGAAAGTAAGCGTGTAGGTTTATTGTAAAAATATGAAAAAAGGACAACCCTGGCGGCTGTCCTTTTTTCGACTTTAGGTAATAGGTTTTTATAGTATATAGGTTTATTCGTAAGTTTTCGGTTTGATGAAAGCAATCAAAATGATTGCAATTACGGAAAATGCGAAGAATACCATATAAGCTGTATTCAGATGTTCCACACCAATGATACCGATTACAATCAGAGCTGTGGAACGAACTGCTGTGTTGATCGGTGCGATCAGACGGTTTGCCTGAATGAAACCGAATCTTCCGAAGCATGTTCCGATGATGGAAGGAATCAGGTTACCGATTCCGCCGATACCGAATCCAACGAAGAAAGTTGCAAGTCCGATCATAACCATGGAGCCATTCTGGAAGATCATCAGCAATAATGCGATGAGATACCATACACCGTAGATCAGGGAAGCATTTTTTGTTCCGAATTTCTGATCTAACCAGCCCCAGATGTAACTGCCGATGATACCGACAACAGCGGCAACGGTAAGCATTGTGACAGCTAAGGTAGCCTCTGTTCCGGTCATAACTAATTTGGTGACAAAGTTGGATACGAGGCCGATGGTTGTCATCCACAGGAAACCATGTCCGAATCCGATGAGCCATGTGTTTTTATCTTTTGCGATAACGCCCATAGTCATTTTTGCAGCGGCAGCTTCCTGTTTTTCTTTCTGCAGAAGTGCCTGCTCGCGGTCGATCGGCTCATTATCCGGTGTAGCGCCAACTTCTTCCGGTGTATCTTTTGCCCAGAAAATGGAAAGTACTGCAACAACGAAACATACGATACCGATAATAATGTAAGCAGTCTGTGGATTTCCGATTGCGTTCAGGATCAGAACGATGGTTGCTGTACAGATCGGAAGACCCATGGAAGCCCATCCAAGAGCCAGACCTTTTTTGTGCGGGAACCAGATGTTCATGATGTTGTTTGGTACAACGTTCAGCTGAACATTACCTGCAACGAATGTAAGACATACAACCATTGCAAGGAATACGCCCATGTTTTTGGTAGTTGCGAAAACGATGCAGAAGATACCGCAAAGGACATTTCCGAATACTGCCATAAAACGGCTTCCTTTTTTCGCTGCCATAATACTGAAGATGATTGCAGCTGCGACACCGATCCAGCCGCCGACACCTGACATTGTGTTACATAAGTTTACAAATCCCTCTCCCCATCCTCTTAATGAAGCAAATGCGGATGGATACCAGTTCAGTGTATCTGTGGACAATACAGCTGCCATATAGTAGCTGATGGCACAGTAGATGATCATCGACCACCCCCATTTACCGAAGTTACTTTTTGTGTTGTTCATAAGTGTTGCCTCCTCCATAAGTTTGATATGAATTTTTATAAAAATATTATAATTTAGTGGGAGAAAAACTGTCCAATGAATAAATAGGCCGCAATTATTCCATACAGGAATAAATCGGCTTGAAAACAGGAAAAAGAAAAGCTATAATGAGCGCAAGAAAGCCAACATGCCTGCATGACTGGCGAACGGCGAAAGCCATTCATGAACTGATTTTTACAATAAGAAGAGGGGGCAAAAACATGGATTTTTCATTGGCGGGCATTTCCATCCAGCAGATCATCATTTTTTTATGTGTGGCGGAATATGAGGGATTTGCCAAAGCAAGTGATTATCTGCACATGACGCAGTCAGCAGTGAGCAAAAGTATTGCAAAAATGGAGAAAGAACTTGGAATTGAACTGTTTCAGCGGACGACCAGGGAGATACATCTGACGGACGCAGGAAAAATCCTGTATCACGACTGGAACGAGCAGGTGCGGGCGATGCATGACAGTTACATCCGGGCAGCATCGCTGTATGCGGAGGAAGAGGCGGTATTACATATCGGCTTGTTGAACACGGCACGGCCGGAGAAATATTTCTGGAATCTGGAGGAACGGTTTAAAAAGGCATATCCGAGTATTCAGCTGGAGCTTTCCAGTGAATATATGACCGATCTGGAAGACAAACTTCTGGAAGGAAAATACGATGCTGTTATGGTGCCGGATTTTGAGCGGTTTGCGTTGGAGCGCAGGGAGCTTTGCTGGAAATGGGCGGCCTGTTCCAATGTTCAGATTTTAATGTCCGAGAATCATCATCTGGCAAAAAAAAGCAGCCTGACTATGGGCGATATCATATACGAAGAGTTTGTGACACTGGAGCATGGGAAAAAAGGTTCGCATCAGGAAGATCTGGAGGAACGTTTTAAACCGTATCATGTGGAGCCAAAGATCCGCTACCGTTATAAAAATGCCTATGAGATCCAGTATTTATTCCGCAAGGACAGCGCAGTCATTCTGATGGCAGATGATTATTTTGATTTCCCATCCAGGGATGACATTGTGCAGATTCCACTGGTGGATCAGAAAAACGGCATTATCTGTGCCTGGAATCCGAATAATCAGAAGGAATCGCTGCAGAAATTTCTTGGAATACTGCGCCCGACGGTGAATGGAGAGTAATAGATATGCGGTAATCAGTAAGAATGATGCAGTATCATAATCACACTGGAAATATTGCGCAAAAGCATAAATGAAATAAATATATTCCAATTGGGAATATATCCCGGAATAGAATTCCTGCAAGGCTATCTTGCAGGATTTTTTTTACGATTTTATAATAAAGGCATCAGAAAACGTGCGTGACAGACGCAGCAAAATTCATATGATTCAGGAGGAGAAGAACTATGGCAAAGAAAGTACCATGTACAAACGAAGACAAACAGAAAAGCTTTTATAAATTCTATGCGCAGGACATTTATGCCGGCGAGCAGGAGAAATACGACCGCATCCCGAAGGAGTCTCTGGATCCGAAAGATGCTCTGAGAATCGAAGACAGAAACAAATTATTTGACGGTGCACCGAAAGTTGATTTCGGCTGGTGGCAGTTCGATAACGGTACCGCAATGACAGCTAACCCGACCTTTTTCCCGAATGTAACAGGTGAAATGTTTGACTGGTGGTTTGCATGGCATCCAATCGACAGACTTCGTTATGCATGTTGGGATAACGAGGATCACTATGATGTATATCTGGAAGATCCGGCCCGCGCAGTGGATATGTCCTTATCTATGAGAGAGCGTCACTGGGGCAGCGTTCATCACATCTGGGAGGATATCGGACTTCCGGGTGGAGCCGGTATGCTGACGATCAGCTTTGAAGAGCCGGGTAAACTTGGCTATGACACATCCCGTATCGATACCGATGAATGTAATGCACTGATCTGCGCAAATGTAAAAATCGTTGGCGATGATGAGACACCGGATGTACCGGTTGTTATGACACATTTCCTGCGTCCGGCAGAAGGCGGATCCCAGTTACAGTCCATGTTCTGGTTCGGATATCAGATCATCGACGGTAAAGCAGTAAAATGTATCCCGGACGGAGTTACGATTCCGAAAGAGGGACCGATCTGTCTGTTAAACCACAACGTAAAAGAGTTCTCCAATCTTGCAAAAATTCTGCCGGAATTATATGCACAGGAGAAAGATCACTGGGAGAAATAAGTTATACGGAAATTATCTCACATTATAATATTCCAAAAAGGCATCGGAAGTGGAAGCTTCCGGTGTCTTTTTTATCCCCCTGGGTGGCTTGTGAGAAAGTCCTGATTTTGTTAATCTGATAAAAAGTTAAAGTGGCTGCAAGAGGATTCAATAATGAACGTAAATGCAGCGAAGAAAATGCAGATAAAATACAAATAAAAGCAGACAGGGGAAAACAATGAAACAGAAAAGAATCGTAAAAACGGGGGGGATTCTTCTGGCAGCAGCACTGATATTTGGTCTGTTGGCAGGATGCGGAGGCAGCAGCACCAGGAAGAGCAGTTCTGCAAATGCTGAAAATGCCGGTGCGAAAGTATTTACTTATGGAGACACGACATTTAATGCAGAAAATGACGAGTTAGACGTGAATCCACACAGAGGATATTCCGGCTGGGCCTGTATCCGTTATGGAATCGGGGAGACGTTATTTAAGTATTCTGATTCGATGGAATTAGAGCCATGGCTGGCGCAGTCTTATGAAAATGCAGATGAAAATACGTGGGTGATCACATTGCGTGATGATGTGACATTTTCCAACGGACGAAAAATGGATGCGCAGGTAGTCAAAGAATGTCTGGACGATCTGGTGGCAGTTCATGAACGTGCTGCAGGTGATTTGAAGATCAGCAACATTGAAGCTGACGGTCAGTCACTGACGATCACAACCAGTGAACCGGTTCCGGCATTAATGAATTACCTGTCCGATCCGTATGCCTGTATCATTGACATGGAAGCTGGGATTACGGAGGATGGAAAAGTAACCGGAACGGGACCGTATATCGTGCAGGAGCTGGAAACTGATAAGGGACTGACACTGGTAAAAAATGAAAATTACTGGAATGGCACACCGCATCTGGATACGATTTATGTAAAAACGATCACAGACGGCGACACTATGACTATGGCGATGCAGTCCGGCGAATTAGATGCCGCTTACGGACTGCCGTATGCAAGTCTGCCATTATTTGAAAACGAACCATATACGATTTCTTCCTGTGAGACGTCACGTTCGTTTTTTGCGCAGATGAATTATGCCACGGAAGCACTTCAGGATGATAACGTCCGGGCGGCGATCGCAAGTGCGATTGACAGGGAAAACTTTACTTCCGTATTACTGGATGGAAACGGAGCAACGGCAGCAGGACCGTTCCCGGCAGTTTTTACCTTTGGCGATACTACTGTAACCGCAGAAAACTATGATCCTGCGAAAGCGAAAGAACTGCTGAAAAATGCCGGTTGGACGGATACAGACGGGGACGGCTATGTTGATAAAAATGGAAAAAAACTGACGATCCGCTGGGTGACTTATCCAAGCCGTCAGGAGTTACCGCTGCTGGCAGAATCAGTACAGGCGACCATGAAAGATATTGGGATCGATGTGCAGATAAACAGTACGGCTAATTATCAGGATTATCTGGATAAAGGTGACTGGGATATTTTTGCGGGAGCGTTTGTCAGTGCACCGACTGGTGATCCGGAGTATTTCTTCACCACCCATTGTCTGGACAGTTCCACGAAGAACCGTGGCGGATATCACAGTGACGCACTGGAGGCATTGGAAAAACAGATGGCAGTTACTTTTGATCCGACGGAACGCGCGTCTCTGGCGACACAGATGACACAGACGATTCTGGATGACCATGCATTTGTTTTTGCATCTCATCTGAAAATGTCTATCGTATCGGGTAAAGGTGCGTCCGGACTGGTGGCGCATCCGTCGGATTACTACGAAATTACAGTGGATTTGGACAAGGAATAGCGGAAAAATAGAGTAAAAAGCATCAGATGAGAGATGATTTTCACTTTTACAGATGCGGAGCAACAAGACGATATATGCCAGGAGAATATCGGAAAAAAGGTTCTGATATGTAAGGAAAAATAAGAACAGGTATGAAAAAATATATCATAAAACGATTATTACAACTGATACCGATTCTGTTTGGTATTACGCTGCTGACTTTTGTGCTGATGCATACGTCATCGGTGGATGCGGTTGACATAATGGAGCAGAACACGGGAATGGCATGGACAGAAGAACAGAAAACTGCAGCCAGAGAAGAACTGGGACTGGACAAATCTGTGCCGGTGCAGTATCTGAACTGGGTGGGAAATATGCTGAAAGGGGATATGGGAACCTCCTATATCTCCGGGCAGCCGGTACTTCAGATGTTTCTGTCAAAACTTCCTATGACAATTTATCTGACTGTCACATCTATTTTGCTGACCATTGCGCTGTCGATCCCATTGGGAATTCTCTCCGCAGTGCGAAAAAACAGATTTACCGATTATTTTATCCGGATTTTAAGTTTTATAGGAAACTCTATGCCCGGATTTTTTGTCGCGTTATTGCTGATGTATCTGTTTTCCCTGAAACTTGGCTGGTTTCCGGTGATGGGAAGCGGCCAGGGATGGAAAAGTATCGTTCTGCCGACACTGACGCTGGCAATTGCCATGTCTGCAAAATACACCAGACAGATTCGGGCAGCGGTTCTGGAAGAACTGAAAAAGGATTATGTGGCCGGAGCCCGTGCGCGTGGTGTCAGAGAGCGAAAAATCCTGATCGGAAGTGTATTGAAAGCATCGATGCTGACCATCGTAACGCTGCTGTCACTGTCCATCGGATCGCTGCTTGGCGGAACAGCCATCGTGGAGTCGATCTTTATGTGGGATGGTGTTGGAAAAATGGCGGTGGATGCGATCCTGACCAGAGATTATCCGGTGATACAGGTGTATGTGGTCTGGATGGCAATTATCTATGTGATGGTAAATCTGGTAACGGATATCGTTTATCATTATCTGGATCCGCGCATCCGGTTACAGGAAACTTTCTGAAAAACAGGAGATGCTAGTGTGAAAAAACAGATTTCGTTATTATTTGAGCTGTCAACTGAAGGGTGGCGGAATGGGGAAGTGTGAAAAAAACAGATTTCATGACTATTTGTGTTCCTGCTGAATGAATGCGGAATGGAGATTAACATGCGAACGAAAAAGACAAAAATAAAATTTATCATACTGTTGGTTTTAGTGGGAATCCTGCTTTTTGCTGCAGCTTTTGCAACACATCTGGTGCCATATGATCCTTATGAACAGGATCTGCCAAATGCGCTGGCAAAACCATCGGCACAGCATTTGTTCGGAACCGACCGCTATGGAAGGGATATGCTTTCCCGGGTGATTTTGGGCGCACAGACAACCGTATTTTCCGCGTTGGCGCTGGTGTTGATCATTTCCGTTACGGGTACGATACTCGGAATGACCGGCGGGTATTTTGGTGGAAAAATTGATGATCTGATCATGCGGATCTCAGACCTGTTTCTGGCATTTCCTGGTATGGTATTCGCTATCGCGGTGGCAGGTGTCTTAAGCGGCGGTTTAAAAAGTGCGGTGATCGCCCTTGCCTGCATTTCATGGACGAAATTTGCCCGGCTTGCCCGCAGTCAGACATTGACGGTGAAAGAAATGCCGTATATTGCGGCGGCAAAACTGTCTGGCTGTAATGGAATGCAGATTCTTCTCAGACATATTTTTCCCAATATTGCGGGAACCATGATCGTGACAGCCATGCTGGATATCGGAACCATGATCATGGAACTGGCAGGATTGTCATTTCTGGGACTTGGCGCAACACCGCCGATGGCAGAATGGGGTTCCATGATGAGTAATGGAAGAAGTATGCTGCAGACCTGCCCGTGGATCGTGGTCGCACCGGGAATTGCAATGTTTGTGACCGTTGCGCTGTTTAATTTGTTGGGTGATACCGTGCGGGATATGATTTAGGTACAAATGATATGATGAGTAATATATTAGAGTATCGTAATGTCGATATTCATTATGGGAAAAAACAGGTAATAGATAACGTTTCACTGGCAATGAAACCGGGAGAAATCCTCGGCGTCGTCGGAGAATCCGGAAGCGGAAAAAGCACCTTGATCCGGGCGGCTATGGGCTTGCTTGGAGAAGGCGGAACGGTCACACAGGGGCAGATTCTCTATCAGGGAACGCGTACAACAATCGATATGACACAGATCCACGGGGAAGAAATGCGCCGGCTGCGTGGAGCGGAAATCGGCATGATCTTTCAGAATGCGGGAGCATCCCTCTGTCCGATCCGAACCATAGAGGAGCAGCTTTATGAGACCGTACTGGAACATGAATCTATCTCAAAAGCAGAGATTCGTGACCGGGCGCTGGAATTATTTGAACAGCTACGATTTACCAACGGAGCGCAGATTTTAAAAAGCTATCCTTTTGAATTTTCCGGTGGCATGAATCAGCGAGTGGGAATTGTGCTTGCCATGGTGCTTCGTCCGCGCTTGTTGCTGGCAGATGAGCCAACCAGTGCGTTGGATGTGACGGTGCAGCTCCAGGTATTGCGGGAAATGAAAAAATTACGTGACATGTACGGAACTTCCATTGTTCTGGTGACGCACAACATCGGTGTGGTCAATTATCTGGCAGACCATGTGGCAGTCATGCATCAGGGAAAACTGGTGGAATACGGCACAAAAGAGGACGTGTTAAATCATCCTCGGGATGCGTATACGAAAAAACTGATCGGTTCGGTGCTTCGTCTGAAACGGAGATAGGATGTGTTTAAAGAAGGTTTGATGAATACTGTTGACGAACACAAGATTCGGTGCTGCATCTGAAACGGAGTTAAATTAGAGGCGTAATATTAGCTATGGATACAATATTAGAAGTGAAAAAATTATCAAAGCAGTTTTACAAAAATAAAAAATTGTTTACAGCGGTAAATGGCATCAGTTTTTCATTACGGCGTGGCGAATGTCTGGGAATTGTCGGAGAAAGTGGCTGCGGAAAAAGCACTGCCGCAAAAATGCTCACCCATCTGTTAAAACCGGATGGAGGGGATGTTTTTCTGAACGGAACTGATATTCAGAAACTGAGAGGAAAATCCCTGAAGGAATTTTATACGGAAATCCAGATGGTATTTCAGGTGCCGCAGGATTCTTTTGACCCAAGAAAAAAATTAGGTGACAGCATCATGGAAAGTATGCGCAATCATGGTATCGGAAAAAAAGAAGCACAGAACCGTCTGGAACAATTATTACAGCAGGTAGAGCTTCCAGCAGAGATTGCGGACCGCTATCCGAATCAGGTCAGCGGCGGACAGTGCCAGAGGGCGGCAATCGCCCGGGCGCTGGCAGTCAATCCGAAAATCCTGATCTGCGATGAAGCAACCAGCGCACTGGACGTGACCGTGCAGGCGCAGATCGTGGAATTGTTGAAACGATTGCAGAAAGAAATGGAGCTGTCGATTCTCTTCATCAGTCATGATCTGGCATTGGTACAGCATCTGTGTGACCGGATTCTCGTGATGTATCGGGGAAATGTTGTGGAAGAAGGAACTGCTGACCGCGTGATCAATGCGCCGGAAAACGACTATACCAAAATGCTGATAGAGGCGGCAATGGGTTGGGGATGAACGAATGGATTTATGTCTGGGAGAACATGATTCATGACGATGGTTGAAAATTGTGATTTCTTATTGCAAAATTGCAGGGTGTCATTTAATATAATAGTAACTGATGCATTTTTGCAATAAAAAGGAGCAAAATATGGACTTTGGAACAATGGGATCAGGGGATGCCCTGGTAAATGATTATATGGGCATTATTCTGGAGAATTTTAAGGACGGAATATATATCACCGATCAGGAAGCGAACACCGTGTATCTGAATCACAGCTATGAACTTATCAGTGGGCTCAGAAAGTCAGAGATGATTGGTAAAAATATGAAAGAACTGGTGGAGGACGGAGTTGTATCCGTGAGCGGCACGTTGATGGTGCTGAAAACTGGAGAACCGGTGACCAGTGAGCAGATTTTTCGGACAGGAAAACGTGCGATCATTACCAGCACGCCGGTTTATGAGGAAGGCCGGAGAGAAGCCCCGGTCATGGTAGTTACGATTGTAAAAGAGATTACAGAAATCTACTCTATCCGACGAGAACTGCAGCGAAAGGAAATGCAGAATCATGAGTATGCGTTGGAAGTGGAACGTCTGCAGAATGAATTAAACGGAAATGTTGCTTTTGTTGCAGAGGATCCGAAAAGTGCAAAATTGCTGGATTTTGTAGGAAAAGTAGCGCTGGTGGATGTGCCGGTGCTTTTCCATGGAGAAAAAGGAGTGGGAAAATGCTGGACTGCGCGTTATGTACACAGACATTCCAGCCGCTCGGAGGCTCCGTTTATCCGTTTGGACTTTGCGGCACTGGCAAAAACAGATCTGGACCGGTATCTGTTTGGAACACTGGCAAATACGGAACAGGATTCCAGGATTGGTATTCTGGAGAGTACAGAAGGTGGAACAATCTATATAGAAGAACTTTCGGAGATTCCGGAGGAGATCCAGTGCAAACTGGTGGAACTTATGCGAGATGGATATTGTGTGATGCAGGACGGTTATCGACAGAAGATGAATCTCAGGGTGATAGCGGGAAGCCGGTTTTCACTGGAGGAACTGCGGAAGATGAAGAAGATGAATCCGTCTTTGCTGGAACAGTTTGCATTGTTTACTATCGATGTGCCGCCATTGCGGGAACGCCGGGCAGATGTGATTCCACTGATGCAGTTTTTCCTGAACCGGTACAATCATAAAGCGGGACAGAACAAAAGGTTTACAGCGGAAAGCTATCGGTGTCTGAGTGAATATCCGTGGCCTGGGAACATTCAGGAACTGCAGAATCTGGTGCAGCATGCGGCAATTATCAGTGATAATGATGTAATCCAGGTATCGGATCTGTTTATCCGGGAATGCCTGCCGGTTGCAGAGCCGGAGCAGGTTCAGTATGCGGATCAGGTGGAGCTCAAGACAGAAGTTGCAAAATTTGAAGCCGGATACATGGAACATGCGTTTTCCAGATTTGGAAATACCAGGGAAGCGGCAGCGAGTCTTGGAATGGACAGTTCCACTTTTGTGCGGAAACGGCAGCGTTATGAGCAGCTTGGGCTGATGAAAAGTCAGAAGAAAAGATAGCAGGTGAGTATGGATGCTAAAAGCCCATGAAAACGGAATAAAAAACAGCCGGAGGACTGTTATTTGTGCATTTTGTATAAGAATGATTGCATAAATGACAGTCCTTCCTCTATTTTTTCATGACATTCAGATATTGCAAAAATACATCAAGGCATGTATAATTGCATCATAAACAATAGAACGATGCAAAAATGCAATCAGAAATGCAAAAAAATGGAGGTACAAAAATGGCACTTATGACTGGTGAACAGTATATTGAAAGTATCCGCAAAATGAAC
>CAVKTR010000081.1:0-12941 GCA_963659325.1 Dysosmobacter segnis | reverse complement strand
AGAACAGCCGAGAATGAATGCCACCCAGATCTATGAGCATCTGGTGCGGGAATCTTCAATTTCCAGCAATGGATACCGAAGCAGAAATTTATCGTTCAGCTGCATTACCTTTGCATTTTGAATATAGATATCCGAAATCTTCGGAATACTGTGACAGTCAATTTTATTTTTCATACAGTACTTCAAAATGACATTTCGAACATCTACCGGAATATCCCCAAGAAACACTACAGACGAATTTTGAATCTGCGCCTGTATATTCTCTACGCCGATTTCATAATTGATCGATTTACTGATTCTGAAATACTTATTGATGGTGTTATTTACTCTGCTATATTCTCCCTGATCTTCTCTGCTTCCATATACAAATACCGCTTCTTTTTGGAACTGGTACTTCTCATATTTTCTGTGGCACCAGATGATCCAGGCAAATCCCATGATTGTCTGACAAAGTGCCAACGCCATTCCACAAAGAAAAGCTTTCTTTAAATAGGCCGGCTCAAAGATGTAACAGATACATACCGCCATCGCATTTACACAAATGGAGCTGATAAAAAAGCCAAAAAGCAAATCCAGAATACGCCTTTCTCCAACTTTCATTCCTTCCAAAAAACGCAAAAAAACATATAACAAAATGCAGTAGATAACACTGATCACAAAAATGGTTTTATGCTGTGCGATCTTTGAAAATGAACTTAATAATTGTAATCTCCATAAAACAATGTAAAAAATGATTCCGAAAAACAATATCAGTAAAAATGCTGACAAAGCTTTTATTACCTGAAATCGCATTTTTTTCATATAAACACGCTGAAAAGCATACCTTTATACTTCTCTTTCTCCTTATCCTTCATCCATTTTGTATTGCTCTCATATTACGTATCCTTAAAAAAAACAAAATACGACATAAAAAGACCTATACCGGTAATTATAGGACTTGTATTGTCCTATATCAATGTTTATATGGCTTTAAAAACCATATTAAACATCTGCCAGAACATATAATATCTAATATATTGTTTCATTTCTCACACTTTTATATTCAATTTTTATCTTAAGAAAGAAGGATTATTATGTACGAAGATTTTTTTCAGACAGAATTGCTGAACTTAGAATCCAGAAAAATGTCTCCGTCCGCGAAATGAGCCTGGCTCTTGGACAAAACGAAAGCTATATCAATCGCATTGAAAACAAAAAATCCTTCCCATCCATGCAGGTATTTTTTTATATTTGTGAATATTTAGACGTGACTCCCAAAGATTTTTTTTACAGAAAAAGAAGTAGAGGCAGCTTCTCAAAATCCTACTTTATCAGAAAATTTTGAAAAACTTACCCCCCCTACCAAAACAATCTTATTTCTTCACTTGTAAAAGAATTAGCAAAAAAATAATACATAAAAAGCCAAAGTACACTACACTGTCTTAAAATGCAATCTTTTAAACTCACATTTTAAGACAGTGAATGTCTTTGGCTTTTTTTTATTATTCTACATCCACTTTTTTCAACTCACCGGTTACGGAATCCATAATGAATCCGGTGATTGTAATATCCTTTGGCATCAGAGTATGATTTCTCAATGCGATCACGGTATCTTTGACAGACTGCTCGACACATTCAAAGCCGCCCAGCCATTTTTCCAGATCAATGCCGCTGTTTCGCACAATGTTGATGTGCTCCTGTGAAACGCCTCTGTGGGTCAGTTCCACCAGAAGTTTTCCGCCATCCATGCCCTGCACCCCACAGTCTGTATGTCCGATAACCATGACCTCTTCTACACCTAGCTCAATAATCGCTACCAGAAGGCTTCGAACCACACTACCGTATGGATGTGTGATGACGCCGCCGGCGTTTTTTATGATTTTTGCATCACCGTTTTTCAGTCCCAGGGCTGCCGGAAGTAATTCTGTCAGACGTGTATCCATGCAGGTCAGAATCGCCAGTTTTTTATCCGGATACTTGCTGGTCAGATACGGTTCGTATGCTTTATCCTCTACAAATTTCTTATTATAGGCCATAATTTCGTTAATCATTTGTACTCCTCCTCATTTCAAACACAAAAATAGAACTACTCAGATCCATCTCGTCAAATAGATTTAACAAAGTACTTCGTTCCTGCAAACATGATTTATACTTCTTCTTTCTATCTGTATGTTTCTGAATAGTTCTATTTTAACAATTATTTCCTTTTTTTACCAGACCACTTTTATCAGCATGGAATGTCCATCCTCGCTGAATGCGGAAATTTTTCCCTTATGCGCAGTCACAACGGCTTTTGCCACAGACAATCCGATACCGGAACCACCCTTTTCGGAATTCCGCGCCTCGTCCAGACGATAAAACCGTTCAAACACCTGATCCAGATTTCCCTGTGGAATCTTCTCCGTCTCATTCCATACTGTCAGGATTGTTTTATTTCCTTTGGTATAAAGGTGTACACGGATCGTGCTGTCCGGTGTGGAATATTTCACCGCATTGTCCAGCAAAATGTCAAAAAGCTGACGAATCGTTTTTTCCTCGCCATTCAGCATAATGCCATCTGCAATGTCTGCCTCGATGGTTTTATTCTGCATCATTGCCGGAGTTTCAAAGGGTTGTACGCAGTCAATCAACGCATCCGACAGGGAAAATTTCGTCTTTTCTCCGTTGACTTCTCCTTCATCCAGCTTTGACAGAGTGATCAGCTGCTGCGTCATGGACGTCAGACGCCGCACCTGATTGCGGATGCTTTTGGTCCACTGACTTTCTCCGTTGTCCATCTCTATAATCTCTGTGTTAGCATCTATAATAGTCAGCGGTGTTTTCAGTTCATGACTGGCATCGGTAATAAACTGTTTCTGCTTTTTGTAGCTTTCTGCCACCGGACGAAATACCAGTTTTGAGAAAAATACAACCAGCACAAACACGGCTGCCAGTCCTAGTGTGGAGATGCCAAAACCATTTACTGCAAAATTTTTCACCGTTGCGATTTCCTGACGGCAATCCACAAATACGATCATGGTTCCAGTGTCCGTCCGGGTCACACGATAACGGTAAATATCGGAAAAACCGGTTGTTTTGCCGGAAATGTAAACGTCACTGGCATATTCTTTTGCCGAATCCTCGCCAATGGCAGCAATTTTTCCGGTATCACAGTCTGATACGTTTCCATAAGAATCAAAAGTTACCGTAAAATACCGGGTTTCAAACGGGGTTTCCTTGGAAAATCCCATGTGGTCTTTGCCAATATTTTCCGGGGGATTTTTCTGATCATCTGCTGATTTCTGATCCGTACTGTTTGTATCTGAACTTGATGAATCTGATGCTGTATCAGTATCATTCTGATTCACCGAAGTTTCTGTATCTGGCTTTTCAGGTGGTGTTATATCCAAATTTGAATCGTTCGGTTGTTCAGGCGGTTGTTCATTTTGATTCTGCCCATTTTGTGCTCCCAGATCATTTCCGTTCATATCTCCGGCTGCATCACCGAAACTGCCACCCTCGCTAACAATCCACTCTGTCAGAGTGTCTGCCCTTTCCACCAGATGATGATAATTGACGATATTGACTGTCAAGATCATACTCTCCAGTACGATCAGTATCGCACACATGGCGGCTATAATAAATTTTTTCCGTAGTTTCTTTATCATAGTAAATTTATTCCTGCCTTATTTTCAGCCTTCATCTTTTTGAAAATATATTTCTTTTTTGCTTTTTATTCTGACTCAACAAGGGAATACCCTAAACCGCGGGCTGCTTTGATCTTTATATCCGTTCCAAGCTCCTGCAGTTTCTTCCTTAAATAAGAAATATAGACCCATACCGTTCTTGTATCAGTCTCTGTGTCATATCCCCAGACTTTTTCCAGAAAGCGCTCCGTGGAGATCAACTGCCCCGGATTTGCCATCATCATCTCCAGCATCTGAAATTCTTTGTTTGGGAGATGCAGACTGCCTTTTTCTGAACGCAGTTCAAAGCTGGCACAATCCAGCTCCACATTTCCCATTTTTAATACGGTAGTTGCTGTGGCTGTTTTGCGTCGTGTCACCGCCCGCAGTCTGGCCAGCAGCTCTTTTGCCGCAAATGGTTTGCTCAAATAATCGTCTGCGCCTGCATCCAGTCCAACCACACAGTCATCCAATTCTGATTTTGCTGTCAGGATCAGAACCGGAACGTTATTTCCCTGTCGGCGTACATTTTTCAAAACGGTGATGCCATCCATTTTCGGCATCATGATATCAAGGATCACGCCATCGTAATCGTCTGCCATGATGTAGTCCAAGGCATCCTGTCCGTTGTAGACCGCGTCTACCGAATAATTGTTATGTTTTAAAATCATGACGAGCGCGTCTGATAATTCGCGCTCGTCCTCTGCCAGTAAAATTCGCATGTTTACTCCTTTATCCTGCCATTTTTAGGAAATACTGTTTCTCCTGCATCCTTTTCTGGCAGATTTTCACATGATTTTTTATTTTTACTCTTAAGAAAGTTCTGCCGGTTTTGCTACTTCATAATCACTCCAGGAAGAAGTTGTAGAAGCTCCGGACAGATCCACACTGGTTTCATAAGAATCCACAGTGATGGTATAAGAACTTGTTCCTTTTACATATACAGTTCCGTCTGTTCCTTTAATTGTAACAGTATTTCCACTTGCGTCAACAATGGTTCCTGCATTGTACAGATTTGTCAAAGTACTGTCACCGGTTACGACCCATTTGCTGCCTTTTTCAATATAGAAGTTGCAGTAACCGCTGCCGCCGTTTCCTGCATAAGTCTCGTCATCCTGTACAGCACCTGTTAATGTACTTCCATCGGTCATATAGAAATCAAGCTGACTGATGCTGTCCCAGATCACGTTGCCGGACATCTCCTGATCAATTGCAGTAAACAGGCAGTCGGCTCCGTTAGATCCGCTCTGTCCCCAGCCACGCTGATTGTTGTTACCGGTGCAGCGCAGGAAGAATTCGCTGTCGTCTGCATTTGTGATATCTACATTTGAAAGTGTGATGGTTGACTCAGTATTTGTCGTATAGAACATACCACCGTTTTTGGCTGTCAATGTACCACCATTCATCTCAAAGGTACTGTTTCCAACTTCTGAATCACCGGACATGCTCTGGTACAAAATTACATTCCATGTGCAGTCATTCTGGCTGTCATCACCCATATTTCCGGTCAGGTCACAATCAAAAAGACGGATGGAATTCAGACCTTCGATACAGATGGCCTCAGAACCATTTGCAGTCAGTGTCGCATCATTTACGGTAATATCTGCGGTGCTGTAAATAGCCGGTGAACCTGTTCCATTAGACGTATAAGTACCGCCATCTACCACCATAGTTCCGCCGCCACGGTCACTTCGAATTGCCGCGGATGAATTTCCACTGGTCTCTGCTGTCAGATCCCATGCGTAAAGAGTTCCACCGCCTGCAGCATGAATGCCGCCGGAAGTATCCTGTTTTGTTGTGATCGTACTGTCTGCCGCATATACCACACCATCGCCGTATGCAAAGATGCCTGCTGCTCCGGCTGCATTGGTATCAACCGTCGTATTGCTGATATAAGATGTTCCATCTGTGGTCAGAACCGCTGCACCGACACCGTAAAAACTGGAATTATCACCGCCGGTGCTGTCTGAAGATGTTCTGGTGATCTTACTGTTTTTGATGGAAACTTTTGCACCATCTGTCACATGGATCGCATTTTCATCTGTTCCTGTCGAACTGATGGTCTCGCCATCTACGGTTGTATCTTCGGAATATTCATTGACTGCATCATAGCTGTCAACACCATTGGAAGCTCCTCCGCCCGGCTGTCCCATGCCATTTTCAGACATCAGGACCGTTACTGTTACAACATCGCCATCCGCATCATAAGAAATCTCTACGATATCACCCACTGCCAAGTCGTCAAAATCAATATCCTCGGATTCTGAATTACTATTATCGGATTTCTGATCACTGTCTGATGTTGAATTGCTGTCGGAATTCTGATCGCTATCTGACGTTGAATTACTGTCCGCATTCTGGCTGCTGTCAGATGATTTAGCATCTGAGCTGTCTGTGGAACCAGACTGGCTATTCTGATCGCTGCTTTCCTGATTACTGCCATTCTGTTCACCACTGTTTCCAGAATTATTGTCTGTAGAATCTCCATCTGGTTTTGCCGGCGGCGTAGACTGTCCATCGGAACTGCTATTGTTGTCGGATGTGTCCCCGTCCGGTTTCGCTGGTGGAGTTGACTGCCCATCGGAGCTGCTATTGCTGTCCGATGTATCTCCATCTGGTTTCTCTGGTGGGGTTGACTGTCCATCGGATGCACCCTTTCCATCAGAATTGCTGCCCGGTGCTCCTCCGGATGGCATTTCCGGCGGAGTTGACTGTCCCATACCACCATGAGAAGTATCTTTCGTAATCTCAGTGTCATCGTTAATCGTAACTGTTAATTCTTCGCCCGTATAATCCAGCATGGATGGTGCCTCACCCGGTGCGCCATTGCCATTCTGTTTGTCAGAATTATTGGATGAATCAGATGTATCTGAGTTTTTACTGTCTGATGTATCTGCATTAGAATCTGAACTATCGGTTGCGTCTTTGGCATCAGAAGATGTTACATCTGTTTTTTCATCTGTTGTATCGGAAGACTTTGCATCCGTTTTTTCATCTGTTGTATCGGAAGATGTTGCATCTGTATCAGATGTTGTTGTGTCACTTGCATTATCTGAATCATTGGAGCTGTCGGATGTATCAGATGCAGAAGCTTCTTTCGTCTCCTGCGCCTCTTTCTGAGTTCCAACCTTAATTGTAATGCTGTCTTCTCCGATTTCTGTAATCTCACCATAAACAGTCTGCGCTTCTTCTGTCGCAGAAGTATCCGTTGATTTTGCAGTTCCGCATCCGGCTACTGCAGTTGCGCCAAGTGCTAATCCTAATGTGATTGCAATATAATTTTTCTTCATTTTATTTCCACCTTTCTGTAAAGCAAGTGTTTGTTGTTTTCTTTATTTGTTTACAGTATAGGGTGGAAACTTAAAATATACTTTAAAAAGTTTGCTTGCAAACGATACTTCTTGAACTTTGTTCAAGAAGGTTGACCAAAAGTTATCTATTTTTTATCTGTCCCATTTATCGCACAGCGCATTAATCTGATCCGCAAACTTCGCCATATCCTTATTTGCGATCTCTTTATTCTTATGAATGACTGCGATCAGGCGCTGACCTGCTGCCAGTAACCGGTCAAATACACTGTTCCCGGCATTCTTGGTCTTGCGTTTCTCAGCCAGTTTTCTGCTGCCCTGTACCACGCACAGGTTCTGCTGCAGATCATAAATATCACCGCTGTACGGTGCCACTGCGTCAACACCAACCACTTCTTTTAAGTGTGCCGCAAAATTATCCGTCACCTGATCCTGTCCATGAACTACAAACACCCGTTTCGGTTTCTGCTTCATGCCCTGTACCCAGGCAGTCAGATGATCCTTATCCGCATGACCACTGATACCCGGCAGATTCAGGATTTCTGCATTGACATGCACGGTCTCACCAAAAAGTTTTACCTCTTTTGCACCGTTCAACAGCTGATAACCCAATGTGCCTGGAACCTGATAACCAACAAAAACGATGGTGCACTCTTCTCTCCACAGATTATGCTTCAGATGATGGCGGATACGGCCTGCCTCGCACATTCCGGAAGCAGAAATAATTACCTTCGGCGTCTTAATAAAATTGATACCTCTGGATTCATCACTGGAAACCGTGGTCTTTAATCCCGGAAAGCCGATCGGATTCACACCACTTTTGATCATTTCCAGATCTTCTTTGCGGAAGCATTCCAGCACATTTTTATTGAAAATATTCGTTGCCTCGATGGCAAGCGGACTATCCACATATACCTCAAAATTCTGGAAAGAGGACAACATCTGCTCCTGTTTGATCTTGCGCAGGTAATACAGCATTTCCTGGGTACGTCCTACGGAAAACGCCGGAATGACTACATTTCCACCTCTGGCAAAAGTCACTGCCAGCACCCGGGCAAGTTCAGAGGCATAATCAGGCGGCACATCATGATTTCGATCTCCATAGGTGGACTCCATGATCAGATAATCCGCGGATTCCGGAATTTCCGGATCACGGATCAGCGCACGGTTTCCATTTCCGATATCACCGGAGAAGATCAGTTTGCACTCATCCTCCCCTTCTTTTGCCCACATCTCAATAAAAGAAGATCCTAGCAGATGACCTGCGTCACGGAAGCATACCGTCAGTTCGTCACACACATGTACTTTTTTGTCATAATCGCATGGCACAAAATAGTTCAAAACTCCCTGCGCATCATTCACACTGTACATCGGAACGACTTCCGGCTGGCCGGCCCTGCGGGCTTTCCGGTTTCTCCATTCCGCCTCAAACTCCTGAATATGTGCACTGTCTTTTAACATAATGTTGCAGAGCTGCGTGGTGGCATTTGTGGCAAAAATCTGTCCCCGGAAACCTCTTGCATACAAAAGCGGCAATAATCCGGAATGGTCAATGTGTGCGTGTGTCACAAACACATAATCAATCGCTGCTGCATTTACCGGAATATCCTGATTTTCGTAGATATCAGCCCCCTGCTCCATACCACAGTCCACCAGAATATGTTTTTCTCCGATTTTCAGATAATGACAACTTCCTGTTACCTCATGCGCTGCACCAATAAATTCAATTCTCATAGAAAAACCCCCTTCTACACCTTGTATTCCTTTTCCTCATATGCTCTTATAAATTAGGAATAAACTCATACAGTTCCAAATTTATCAGTTGTTATAGTAAAAATTAGCTTTCCGCTTATCATCTATTTTTTCTTACTCATCAGACAGACTATTTTTCATCTTCCTGACCTTGCAGATAGTAGATAAACTGCTGTGCAGTTCTGCCGGAAATTCCTCCATGGCTCAGCTCCCATTTATTTGCCTCTGCTTTCAGCTCATCCTCAGACATCTTGATGCCTGCTTTTGCTGCCAGATGGATCACAATGTCAAAATACTCTTTCTGGCTCGGTTTGGAGTAATTGATGGTAACACCAAAACGGTTAACCAGAGAAAGTTTCTCCTGCATAGTATCGGAACGATGCATTCCCTCATCCTGCTGTACATCGTTACGGTCGCTCCATGTTTCACGGATCAGGTGACGGCGGTTGGATGTCGCATAGATCAGAATATTATCCGGTTTTGTCTCCACACCACCTTCGATAACAGCTTTCAGGAATTTATATTCAATCTCAAATTCCTCGAAAGAAAGATCATCCATATAAATAATGAACTTATAGTTTCTGTTTTTCACAGCTGCGATAACATTTGACAGATCTTTGAACTGATGTTTGTAAATCTCGATCATGCGCAGGCCCTGATCATAAAACTCGTTGACAATAGCTTTGATACTGGTTGATTTACCGGTTCCGCTATCACCAAAGAGCAGTACGTTGTTTGCTTTTTTACCTTCCACGAAAGCACGGGTATTGTCCACCAGTTTTTTCTTCTGAATCTCATATCCAACCAGATCAGACAGCATCACTTTGTCCATATTGTTGATCGGTAAAAATACAAGTTTGCTGTCGGTACGATCCTGAATACGGAATGCTTTGTTCAGACCAAACATGCCCACACCGTAATCACGGTAAAATTCCGTTACTGCAGCGAAAAATCCTTCCACATCTTTGGCCTGCTCCATGCGGCTGCTCAATGCCTGTACTTTCTCGCTGACATTTTTATTGTACATCAGCTCTTTTTTCTCAATGGCACGATAATTGGAAATCTGTGTAAAACAGTCAATGCCAAGGGATTTCTCAATTTCAGAAAAATCATACTCGAACAGATTTTTGATGGCCGCAAAATCATTTTTTGCGAAATGGTTGACACTTCCATCGTTTGCTCCAATTTTTTCACAGGTGATGCTGAACGGATTTTCATTAGTAATAAGGAAATAAGCCAGATAGTTGTGCCACAGATTTTTGTCAAATCCAAAATCCGTTGCCACGGTCAGCAGACGTTTGATCTGGGTATACACCTTGCGGATCAGCACCGCATTGCTCTGGGTGCCCTCCTCAAACTCCCGGAAAATTTCACCCATCTGGTATAAAATACAATCCTCGTCTATATCTCCATACATAATTAACTTTGCAATATCTCTGTACATCCTGAAACCTCCTGTACGTTTTCTTTTTTTGATTCCTCCAGAGAAAACTGCTCCGCCATCCACTGTCATACAGTGCAATTTTCTTTTTGAACTTTTTTCTTCTGTTGGAACTGTTTATGCTTTTTTAATAGTTTATACCCTTTTTTCCACTTTGCCAATAGTTGTATTTTTCTTTCTGATAAGGTATCATAGGAAACATGAAAATGAATCCCTTTCTTATTGTAAGAACTACAGGATTTGCATATCGTAACAAAGGAGATTTTTATATGCCAAATACAAACTGGAACGACGTTGGTGATAAGATAAAAGATGCCGTCGACTCAGCCATCTCCACCGGAGATTTTACAAACCTGAGCCGCTCCATCGGAGACGTGATCAACGACACCATCGACAACGTAAAAAGTTCCGTGAAAGACTCTGTAAAAAATTCATACAGTTCCAATCCGTACTACAAAACGGCACATACCAGACCGGCTCCAGATCAGCCACAGCCTCCGTTGCTATACAACAAACGTCCGGGTGGACAGGCCGGTGCCATCATCAGCATGGCTCTTGGATATTCCGTTGGAATATTTACACTGGCAGGACTGATCACATTCACAGCCCTCAGCGCAGCTGTTTCCCATATGTTTATTGTTCCGGTGGTCATTTTTGGTGTTCTTGCCGTCACCGGATTTACACTTGGTGCCAACGGTACGAAAAAAATACGCCTGCTGAACCGTTTCAGAAGCTATGTACGCCAGATTGATCACCATTTAAGCGTGCCACTTCAGCAACTTGCGGACCGCAATCACAAATCTACCACATTCATTGCAAAAGATCTGCAGAAAATGATTGATCAGAACCTTTTCTATGAAGCGCATGTGGACACACAGGACAAATATTTCCTACTTTCCGATCAGGCTTACGAAGATTACCGTAACGCACGACTGGATTATTATGAAAAGCAAAAAGCAATGGAAAAAGAGCAGGAAGAACATAAAGTATCTGCCGAATGCCAGAAACTGATCGACGAGGGACAGGCTTATGTCCGCCATATCCGTGAATGCAACGACGCGATCCCGGGAGAAGAAATTTCCCGCAAACTGGATAAAATGGAACAGTTGGTGCAGCGTATTTTTGACGAAGTCCGGATTCACCCGGAAGTGGCTCCTGATCTGCAGAAAATGATGAATTACTATCTGCCGACCACATCCAAACTGCTGGATGCTTACCGTGAACTGGATCAGCAGCCGATCGAAGGGGAAAATATCAGCAATACAAAAGCTGAAATTGAGCAGACAGTCGATACGCTGAACATCGCATTCGAAAAACTGCTGGACAGCTTATTTGCAAACCGCGCCTGGGATATCTCTTCTGATATCTCCGTACTGAACACCATGCTGGCGCAGGAAGGCCTGAAAGAGGACGATTTTACACTTAATAATAAGTAATTTTGCTATTACTTTTTAGTCGCAAACATTGAAAGAACGATATTGTCTCCATATATTCTATATGAATTTTATGGTAAGATATAGCAAAGTAACTATTCATTGTTGTGAAAATCAATCACATAATTATAATTTTAAGGAGAAAAATTTACTATGGACAACGAATTTAAAGATTTTTCAACCACACCAACACTGACTTTCGATGTGGCTCCGGAGACAAAAGAAGCACCAGCCGCAGCTGCTGCTTCTGACCTTGCAGAACAGGTTGCTGATCCGGCCTTCAATGAAAATAATCTGACTCCGGAAGAATTACAAATGGTCAACGATTTTTCTGAAAAAATCGACCTGCACAATTCTCAGGCAATTTTACAGTACGGTGTTGGCACCCAGAAAAAAATGGCTGACTTTTCTGAAGCAGCCTTAAATAATGTCCGCACCAAAGATCTGGGTGAAGTAGGTGATATGCTCTCCTCTCTGGTTGTTGACCTGAAAAGTTTTGATATCACAGAGCAGGATAAGGGATTCAAAGGATTATTCAAAAAATCCTCCAACAAAATCACTGCTATGAAAGCAAAATATGACAAAGCAGAGGTAAATGTAAATAATGTATGCACTGCGCTGGAAAGTCATCAGGTAACTTTGATGAAAGACATTGCCTTACTGGACAAAATGTATGATGTCAACCTGACTTACTTCAAAGAACTCTCCATGTACATCCTTGCCGGCAAGAAAAAACTGGAAGAGGTCCGTACCGGCGAACTTGCCACTGCAATCGCAAAAGCAGAAGCTTCCAATCTGCCGGAAGATGCACAGGCTGCCAAAGATCTGCAGTCCATGTGCGACCGTTTTGAGAAGAAAATCCATGATCTGGAGCTGACCAGAATGATTTCCATTCAGACTGCTCCGCAAATCCGTATGGTTCAAAATAACGATACGCTAATGGCTGAGAAAATCCAGTCCACCATCGTTAATACAATTCCGCTCTGGAAAAGCCAGATGGTACTTGCTCTTGGCATTGAGCACTCCGCACAGGCTGCCAAAGCACAGCGTGAAGTAACAGACATGACAAATGAGCTGCTTCGTAAAAATGCAGATATCCTCAAAACTGCTACCATCGATACAGCAAAAGAATCTGAGCGCGGTATCGTAGATCTTGAGACACTGAAACATACCAACGAGTCTCTGATCAGTACTTTTGATGAAGTCTTGAAGATTCAGACCGAAGGCCGTGAGAAACGTCAGACTGCAGAAGCTGAAATGCAGCGTATGGAAAATGAACTCAAAAAGAAACTGCTTGAGATCCGTAATTAAATTCTTGTTTGTCGTTTAAGGAACAAATAAAAAATAACTCCAACGAGGATAT
>CAVKTR010000080.1:0-13051 GCA_963659325.1 Dysosmobacter segnis | reverse complement strand
CAGAAAATCTGCGTAAATCCAAAAGTATCGACTGGGCTCTTCTTTCCCACGTTTATGGAAAGGGGGTGCCAGAGCATGAAGATTAAAGTGAAAGATCCCAGACTTGTGTCTCTTATGGGAGAGTTTATGAGGACTTATCTTCCATGTATTAGAAACCGTGATGAGGATACAGTTTCCTCATACAGATACAGCATAAATCTATTTGTTGAATACCTTAAGTCCGAAAACAAAGCTAATGTTCTGACAATACAGTCATCTGATTTCAGTCAGAAAAACATAGTCGGATTCATGTCATGGCTGAAGTCTGAACGGAATAATGTAGCAACCACTATCAACCACAGATTGTCGGATATACGTGGACTCTGCAAGTTTCTTTACAAGAAAAACGCTCTTTCCTTTGAAGAGTACGAGGCTATCCGTGAAATCAGCGATGTTAACGATGACAGAGTCATTGATTTTACATGGCTTTCAACAGATGATGTATGTATGTATGATACTCAAAAGTGTAGAGGACAATCGCGATGCCATCAGGGATCGTTTTCTACTATCTCTTCTGTATGAGAGTGGTGCAAGGATAGACGAAGTATTATCATTAAGGCTTCTGGATGTCAAAGAGACAACCGATGGTGAAGCTGACGTGCATTTCTATGGAAAGGGAAAAAAGCACAGGATTACCCCTTTATCCAGGGAAATATGGAATCAGTTTAACCGCTACTGTGAAAAATATCACCCCGAAAAAGGCTCGGAGGATCTGATGTTCTATTCTTTCCGCAATGCCAGGCGAAACAAGATGTCCAGTGATAATGTCAGCCGTATACTGTCAGAATGTGAAGCCAGGGTTCGTAAGAATAACCCCAAACTGATCCACTTGCATTCGCATCTCTTCAGAAGAACAAGAGCCATGCATTTGTATCAGGCAGGGGTGCCGCTTCCTACTATTTCGGAATGGCTCGGGCATTCGAATATAGAAACAACTCGTTTCTATGCAAAGGTTACTGAGGAGATGAAACGCGAGGCACTGCACAAGCTCAGTGATAGTGATAGTTCTGTTTTTAAAGACGATGTGGCATTCAAGTATGCCGGTGATGAAGATGTCATCAAACGGTTATGCGGACTGAAATAAATGCCGATAGTTTACTTCCTGTGCCTGGCACTGTGTCAGGCATGGGATTCTATTGAATATTTATCGGCATTTTTTAAATATCGGCATATGGCCAATTATGCAGATATCGGCATAATATTCCATCCTTTAATGTATATTTTAAGGTCTGACCCAGTGCCCCGCCAAAATCATCTGCTCCCTCTGCCTGCAAATTTTTTGTGGTAAAGTTTCCTTTCTCATCTAAGCATTCTCCCATTTTTAAAACTACGGTATGACCTGCCTTTCCTGTAACAGTAAACTCTACATGACCTGCTAAATTCTGTCCGAAGTCCAATACCACATTTCCATCCGGTGTATGCAACACCTCCGGTTTAAATATCTCCTGTTCCAAAACCGGCTCTCCCTCATGCGGTATGCAGCAACCTTTATACTCCCCAATCTTACAGTTATGCCAGGTGCTGTCATCATACATAATGTCTTTCCAACCGACCAATTCTTTTGTCATATCAACAACTTCATACGTTTTTAAATCGTTTTCCTGTAATGCACCATCCTGTGTTGCTTTCCATGTTTCATCTGTCTTTATTACGATATTTTGACCACTCTCATCTTTTATGACCAGTTCTGCTGCAAGCTGCAAGGTGTCTCCATAGTAGGCTTTTACGCTTGTAATACCAAGACAGCCGCGATACCATCCATTTCCAAGAATTACACTGATCACATTCTTTCCCTTATGAAGTCTATCCCCAATTTCATAAGTCTGATACTGTACTCTTGCGTTATAATTTGTAAATCCCGGCAACAGCATACGATCATCCATCTCCTGACCATTAATATATGCTTTATAGACACCCAATGCCGTAATTTTCAGAGTTGCCTTTTTACACTCACCTGACAGTTCAAATGTTTTCCTGATATAGGATGCCGGCATTACCGTATCTTTATTAAATTTTTTGTCTTCAGGAATGATAAAATTAAAATCCGACTTCATAATCCCTCTCCCTTTTCTTAATAATTATCTTATCTGTTTACAAACTGTTTCTTCTTTGATATTCTTATCATAAAAGAATTTTGTGATTACTAACAGTTACTCCAGTTCGCATTTTCTTAACAATCGTACATATTATACAAAAGGGGATAACCATGAATTATAACAATCTGCCACTCATAACAATTGATGGCTCATTAAATAAAGAAACTATTTTTCCGTTGCTGCACTCTTACGCTGTATATGCCTCAGATTTTCTATTGCAGGAATTAACGCAGATGCTGACTGGTGAATACAGGTTTGAAGGCTCTATTTCTATTCTTCCCAATCTGCTGACCTGCCAGCATGCCTTAAATCGCCTTATGTATGTGCAGGCTTTTATGATTTTTGATGCAAAAGATGGATATTATACAAATCGAAGTGATTTAGATTCTTATGAATTACGATATACCCTTTCCGGTGAAGGGATTTTAGAATATGATGGGAAAAAATACTCTCTGAAAGAGGGGGAAGGATATTTTATCTCCTGTAAAAAGCCCCATATCTATTATGCTAAGAAATGTGGCTGGAAGTCTACCGTATTGCATATAAATGGCAGTTTATGCGCCGATTTTTTTGACAGCTATGAAAAGACAGGCATTTACAAATTCGACAAAAGCGCCTGTCCTTCTTATGAGATGATGCAATTTCAGATTTTACAAGCCACCCAGAAGGTGTATCCCTATCAGGAATATCGTATAAATTGTCTTATTGATCTGCTTTTATCCGAATTGTTAGCCTCAACAGAACGCTCTGCCAATACAGATCAGAATAGCAACACAGAAGTGATTACTTCTTTATTAGATTATATTCATACAAATTTTTCTACAAATATTGTATTTGAAAAGCTGGCAAAAGAATTTGGAATCTCCAGAACACTGCTTTTTGAAAATTTCAAACGTTATACAGGTTTTACACCTGCAAACTATCTGATGCAGGTACGCATCAAACAGGCAAAACTACTGCTGAAAACTTCAGGCAGCTCAATAGAAGAAATAGCAACCCAGGTTGGTTTCAACGATGCTGGCCATTTTTCTCAGATATTTAAAAAAGAGGTAGGAACAACTCCTTTAAAATACAGAAAAATGTAATTTGGGGTATAACAATCAATACGCACCTTTCTCTCTTTTTGTTTCAAAAGAATGTCACGAACATCCTTTGTCATAGGAATATTTCGTCTTCCGGCTTTCGTTTTTGGTCTATGGAATTCATAAATCGCATTTCCATTAAGGCAATACAAACAGCAAAGGCAAGAATGCTCCATGGAACAAAACACTTACGCTCCGTCCTTGTATTTTATTGCAGGAGCCGTTGCCAATGTGCTGATCGAATGGTTGAATGACGGTGCGAAGGAGCCGCCAAGAGAAATCGCCGCTCTCTGTGTCAGTTATTTCACCGGCGGCATTCTTCATAGCTGACAGGAAGGAGACCGGTACACCGGTCTCCTGTCCTGAACAGACTTCTCTTATCTTAGTATTAACTTTTTATCAACTGTTTTCCCACAGCTTCTTCTCTCAGTTGTTCCCGGAAATCCGGATGCGCAAGAGAAATCATAGCATTTATTCTTTCTGACATGGTCAGCGGTTTCAAATTGACACATCCGTATTCTGTTACCACATATTGCACTTCGGATCTTGGTGTGCTGACAGCAGTTCCCGGCGGAAAGTTCAAAACAATCTTACTCTTCCGCTCTCCGTTCTTTACAAAACTGGAGGATGGAGATCTAATTTTTCAGCTTATGTTCTCGTTTAAGCTTATAGAGTATTTTTCCAGCTTTGTAGATGATACTGAGCACTATTGGTTTAAAGAATTACAGACGGAGTTATCCGACAACTTGCTGGAATAATTAACTTGCATATACTATTTGCGAACAGTATAATTATAGAAAAGTCGGTTTCGAAAATCAAAAAAATTTAAACTTTTGAAAGTGGTGAACTATGAAACTAATTGAACGTAAAGAATATTTAAACAGGATTATTGAACTGAAAGACACTCCGGACATAAAAATAATCACTGGCATTCGCCGATCCGGAAAATCTGAATTGATGCAGGCATACATTTCTTATCTGAAAGAAAATTTTGACGATATCAATATTGTATATATTGATTTTATGGATTTGGATTTTGAGGATATCAAAGAATACCATGCGCTGCACACTTATGCAAAAGAACATTATCAGGAGGGAAAACACAACTATCTTTTTGTAGACGAAGTTCAGATGTGTCCGAATTTTGAACTTGCTATCAACAGTCTGTATGCAAAAAGAAAATATGATATCTATATTACCGGTTCCAATGCATTTTTGCTGAGTGCAGACCTTGCTACGTTATTCACAGGACGTTATATAGAAATTCATGTTTTCCCATTTAGTTTCACGGAATACTGCCAGTATTATTCCGATATTACAGATATTGATAAATTGTTTGACGATTATGTAATCAAAGGCGGTCTGGCTGGTTCTTATGCATACCGAACCGAAAAGGACCGGACAAATTATATCAAAGAAGTATATGAAACGATTGTTACAAGAGATCTGGTTCAGAAATATGGGCTTCCTGATACACTTGTGTTGCAGCGGTTAAGTGAGTTTTTGATGGATAATATCAGCAATCTGACTTCGCCAAACAAGGTTAGTCAACTTCTTTCTGAAAATATGACAGCCACGAATCATGTGACTATCGGCCGTTATATTAAGTATCTGTGCAATGCTTTTATTTTCTATGATACAAAAAGATACGATATCCGTGGCAAAAAATATCTGGAAAACACAGAAAAATTTTATCTGTGTGATACCGGTATTCGTTATGCCATCCTTGGCAGCAGAAATATGGACTATGGTCGGGTGTATGAAAATATCATCTGCATCGAACTTATGCGCCGAGGTTATGATGTGTATGTAGGAAAACTCTACCAGAAGGAAATTGATTTTGTGGCACAACGAGGAAGTGAAAAAATCTACATTCAGGTAAGCGATAATATATCTGGGGAAGATACTTTCAAACGGGAATGCGCTCCTCTTCTGCAAATCCGTGACGCATATCCGAAATTCATCATTGCGCGGACAAAACATCCAATGTATACACATGATGGAATTGAAATATACGATATTGCAGATTGGCTGCTGAACAAATAGTATATTATAACTAAGAAATTTTTGACTGAAAAATACCCACCCGGAGTTTTACCGATGGGTATTTTTTACTCTATGCTTATAATGATGCAGATTAGATTTAAAACGTTTCACTTCTTTGAAATTTTTTCTCTTAATTTGGCATATACCAGCTGGCGGAACAAGGTATAGCATACCGATGCCAGCGGAATAAAGAGAAACATCCCAACGATGCCCATAAGTTTCCCACCTGCAATCACTGCTAACAGCACCCAGATCGATGGTAGTCCGACAGAGTTTCCGACTACGTGAGGATAGATCAGATTTCCCTCAATCTGCTGCAACACAAAAAATAAGATCAAAAACAGAATGGCCTGCTGCGGATTCACAATGAATATGAGAAAAAATCCAAAGATACAGCCGGCAAAAGCCCCAAAGATCGGGATTAGTGCGGTACAGGCAATCACTACACTAATCAGTAACGCGTAAGGCATACGAAAAATGGTTAATGTCAGCAAAAAGAGTCCACCAAGGATCAGTGCCTCCAGACACTGTCCGGTAAAAAAACGTGTGAAACTTCTGGAAATCATGCTGCAGATACCAAAAAGTTTCTCTGTTTTTTCTTCGGAGCAAAATGCATAAATTACTTTTTTTACCTGCATTTGCAATTTCTCTTTTTGAAATAACAGGTAGCAGGCAAAGGCAAATGCCAGAAAGCCGGTTACGATTCCCTGAAATACCGAGCCGATGGCAGATATGGTGGAACCTGTAATCGATTTGGCACTGTCTTTCAAAAAATCAGAGATGGTCTGTAGTAATTGCTGTGTATCAAGAGTTTGTGTTCCAGTCAGATGTCCGATCAGTGGAACATTTTCGTTCAAGTGCTCTATGCTGGATTGAAATTGTGGTACAAAGTCCGTAATGTTTTCACTGAGCATGGAAAAGCTGTGTGTCAGCTGCGGAATCATAAAAAACAGGATCAGCCAGATGATAGCAACTACGATCAACAGCGTTATGAAAAAACTGGCGATGCGAATCGCTGTTCGGTAGTTGTTCGATTTTTGTCGAAACAGTCTTTTTTCGATAAAGCGCATGGGAATATTCAGGATAAATGCCAGAATGCAGCCGATCAGGAAAGGCAGCAGGATTTCCCATATGGTGTGTAGCAGATTCCATTCGGTGTTTGTTTTTCCAAGGAGCAGGATAAGTAAAATGATAATTATTAGGAGTAAATATTTATTTTTTTCGATAAAATTTTGAAGTTTCATATTAAGTACCTCACTAGCCCTTCTATGGTCCACAAATTATATAAGATAAGGAGACGGTGATTTCTTATGCTTCTCTTCTACTTTTTATCCACTTACAAAACTGAATAATCGGCAAACTCAAAAATGCGTACAAATACACCATGCCAAGCTGCGATATTGTCAATGTCTGTACTTTAAAGAGTTCCTGCAATCCCGGAAGTGTCAGCACGCTGGTAATCAGAGCTGCTCCCAGTCCAAAGGCGGCAAGCAACCACTTGCTGTTCCACATTTTGTTAGTAAATAAAACTGGCTTTTCGGATTTGCAGTTAAATCCATGAAACAACCGTGCTAAGCAAAGCGTTCCAAACGCACAAGTGCTGGCAAGCACTGCGTTTCCCTGTCGTAAACCCGTGAGGAAGGAACAAATTGTTACGGCTCCGATCACAAGTCCTTCTAAACCGATTTTTTTCAGAAAAGAACATGTTAAAATAGAATTTGTGGCAGCTCTAGGATGCTCTCTCATTACATCGTCTGTGTGTGGTTCCAGACCAAGGGCTATTGCCGGCAGACTGTCTGTCAGCAAATTGATAAAAAGCAAATGCACCGGTGCAAATGGAACCGGAAGTCCGGCAAGGGAGGCTGCCAAAACGGTCAAAATGGCGCCCAGATTTCCGGATAATAAAAACTCAATGGCATGTAAAATATTTCGATACAGATTTCGACCATTTTTTACTGCGGATACGATTGTGGAAAAATTGTCATCCGTCAGAACCATGTCTGCGGCATCTTTTGCAACCTCAGTGCCTGTGTTGCCCATAGCAACACCGATATCTGCCTGTTTTAATGCCGGTGCATCATTGACACCGTCACCTGTCATAGCAACAATATTTCCCAGTGCCTGCCAGGCCCGGACAATGCGGATTTTGTGTTCCGGTGAAACTCTGGCGTAAACAGATATTTCCGGAACCAGTTCCTGCAACTCCTGATCTGACATGGTATCAAGAACGGAGCCCTCACATGCTTTTGTATCTGGTGTCAGAATTCCAATCCGTTTAGCAATGGCAGATGCTGTTAAAATATGATCCCCAGTGATCATGACCGGTCGAATTCCTGCGCTGATACAGGTTGCGACTGCTTCTTTGGATTCCAGACGTGGCGGATCCATCATGGCAATCAGTCCAAGAAATGTCAGATGATTTTCGTGATCAAAGGTAAGTTCTGTAATATCTGAAACTTCCCGATAAGCAAAGGCAAGTACACGCAATCCCTGTTCAGAATACTTCTGATTTTGCAGTTGAATACGATTTTGTTCTTTCAAATTCAACGGAATAATGCCATTTTCCGTCCAGACAGCATCCGTTCGCTGCAACAGTACATCCACAGCTCCTTTTACGATCAGAAGCTGTTTTTCCCCGGAATCAGAAGTATGCTCTGTTTTGAAAAATGTATGCAGCGTTGACATTATTTTACGTTCACTGTCAAAGGGAAGTTCGTCGATTCTTGGATATTTTGCCTGTATTTCTGAAATAGTGATGTGCATCTGCCGTTCCATTTGCAGCAGGGCAATTTCTGTCGGATCGCCAATACCCCCATTTTTTGCATCATTACACAATACACTGGCAGAATATAGCAGGTTATGAGCTGTGTTGGAAGGTGTTACATCCTTTGCGGGAATGGACTGCCCGTTTACATAATAGTGTTCCACAGTCATTTTGTTCAAAGTCAGAGTACCTGTTTTATCTGAACAAATGACAGAGATGCTTCCAAGTCCTTCTACAGCCTGAAGCTTTCGGATAATAGCATGTTCTTTTGCCATTTTTTGTGTGCCAAAGGATAAAACGATGGTCACGATGGAGCTTAATGCTTCTGGAATCGCTGCGACTGCCAAAGCGACTGCAAACAAAAAGGCATTTCCAACGGATTCTCCACGAAAAACACTGATTCCAAACAAGATTCCACAAAATATTAAAATAGCGATGGACAGTTTTTTTCCGAAAGAATCAAGCGAAGTTTGCAGTGGAGTTCGCTTTGCAGATGTATTGTGCAAAAGATTTGCAATTTTACCGACCTCCGTGTGCATACCAATGTCAGTAATGATGATTTTTCCGCGACCGTTGGTAATGAAACTGCCGGAAAAGACCATATTTCTGCGATCGCCCAGAGCTGCCTGATCAGAAATCGCATCGATGATTTTATCAGAACTGAGGCTTTCACCGGTCAATGTGCTTTCATCAATTTTTAAACCGGCACCTTCGATGATCCGCCCATCAGCGGGAACGATATCACCGGCTTCCAAAAGGACGATATCACCCGGAACCAGTTCTCTGGCAGGAAGCTGCACGACGGTTCCGTCGCGAAGAACAGAGGCTTTTGGCGCAGATAAGTTTTTCAGACTGTTCAAGGAACGTTCTGCCTGTCGGGTCTGTACCGTTCCAAGAATGGCATTTAATGTAATAACGATCAGAATAACGGCGGTGCTTTCCGCGTCACCAAGCAGTCCGGATATGATGGCTGCGATCATGAGAATGATGACAAGGAAATCCTGAAATTGTTCCAGAAAAAGTTTCCATAATGGTTTTGATTTTGTAGAGGTCAGTTCGTTCCAACCGGATGTGTGGCGGCGTTTTTCTGCCTGCGTGGATGAGAGTCCCTGCGCGGAACTGTCAAAGTGATTCATAACTTCTGTGGCGGTAAGCTGATACATTTCTTTCATGTCAAATCCTCCTTTTTACCTGCATTTTGTTATCTGCAATCTGCGTTTCGATTATGCAAGTTCAGGAATCTTTGAACTAAAAAAGAGACCATTATTGCACAATCAATGTACAATAAAAGTCTCACCGTTTCCTTACGACACCGGATGGTTCACATCGTACTGACGACATCGTAAACGTGGGATCACGTAGGTTACTCCCTCTTATTAAGTTTACTATATGCGATATGGTGTAAATGTGTCAAGGAAAAATTACTTTTTTACGATTTTATGAAAATTTCAACCTTTTTTTCGACAAAATATCAATATCTTTTTCCCGATTTTTATCCGTAGAGCCACTGAGTAAAAAGCTCCCACTACAAAATTTGTAATTTAAGTAGTGGGAGCATATCATTTTTAATACTGGAACGCTACCATTCTGCATGTTTCACAGCAATTAGCCTTTATTTGAATTCTGTGACTGGCTTTTAACGTAGTGATTTCCACGAATCCTTTTGCTTTTTTCGCATTTTCAAATACACCCGGTACTTCATCTGCAAAGCTGAAAGCACCATCTTTACTGCCAAACAAATATCCCATTCTCATTTCTTTTCCACAATTTGGACATGTCATAACTTATTCCTCCACAATCTTTCTGCTCTGTTCCATTGCATTTCGCAACTGCTGTTCAAATCTTTCAGCCGGAATCAATGCAATGCCTTCCAGATCACCAAGAACCACCAGGCGCGATCCTTCGCTCAGCCCATAATTTTCTCTGGCTTCCTTCGGAATGACGATCTGCCCCCGGTTTCCCATTTTCACCGTTCCCCATAAAAATTTCCCTTCTGGTGGCGGGGTTACTCTTGTATTTCCGACTTTTTCATCATAATGCATCAGGGCATCGATCTTGATGCCGTAAAACTTTGCCAGTTTATCGCATTTTTCAATATCCGGAACAGAATCTCCCTGCTCCCATTTTGCGTAAGACTGTCTCGTAACACCAGCAATCTCAGCAACCTGCTCCTGAGTCAGACCTCTGACATTCCGAAGCCTGATTAAATTGTCTGTCAGCATGAGCACCACTTCCTTTCTGATGAGTTTATTATAACCGTAAACTGCGGATATTTACACCATACAAACTTAACATATTTATCTAACCTGTGTTAAAAACAGTTGCCTTCCCGGGATTGAAGCTATCTTATAAAGCATAAATATAAAAATTTGGTATATTCATGTATTTGGTATTATCGACAACGATTGCTCTATAATATTGAAATTTGGATATGCAATTCTTTAGAATGACTTATATTTAAGAAAAAATCAAATTATTTTCTTTGTATTTTGTGCTATACTTAAGAAAAATGTTTGGGAGGACGTATGTTTTTTTATCAACCTATCGAACTAAAAAATGAACAAAAATGTATTTTACGAAACGCAGAAGCGTCGGATGCAGTAAGGCATCATGCTTATTTCGTTCAAACACATAGAGAAACGGACTTCCTTCTTACCTATCCGGATGAATGTACCTTGGATATCATTTCTCTTGAACGGCAATTGAAGGAAACAAAATGCAGTGGAATGGACGTAGAAATCTGCGCTTTTGTAGACGGAAAATTAGTTGGTTCCGCCGGGAACAGTCTGATTCGGGATTGTGATAAAATGCGGCACCGGGCAGAATTTGGCATCAGTATTGAAAAAGAATACTGGGGACTCGGCATTGGTGATGCACTCACAAAAGCCTGTATTGAATGTGCGAAAAATGCCGGTTTTTTACAGCTAGAGCTTGATGTTGTTTCTGAAAATGAAAGTGCGATCAATCTATATAAAAAGCATGGATTTGTGGAATACGGCAGAAATCCGAGAGGTTTTCGATGCAGAGACGGCCGATGGCAGGAACTGGTTCTTATGCGATTAGAATTGGATGAAGACGACAGATAAATATAATAAAATTGGTGGTAAAATAAGAATCCCTCTGAAGAATTGTTCTCTCCAGAGGGATTTTTATATTTTGGGTTTGGGTTATGGGGAAATCTTCTGCTGTTTATTGCATGATACAATGAAAGCAGAAAATTTTTTTTGTCAAATGACTAGCTCCACATTTTGTTCAATCTCAATATTGGAGCCAAGTAAATCGTTTTTGTAACGATCATATTCCTCAGGTTCAATGCGCCAGGCCAGGCCACAGCCGGCGGAAAGTTCCCTTGGAACCGGAATCAGACGACCGGAAATATTATGCTCTTTACAATACAGCTCCATCGCCATGGCAGCTGATGTTGTATGAAATGTTAAAATTTGATAAAGTTTTTTCTTTCGCATAACAGTAACGCTCCGTTCTTCTGATAAGTTTCTTTTCTGAATAAATGGATTTTTGATATATTATGATACATACACATCACCTGGTAATGCAGTATCGCTATCTAACCATCTGTTCTTTATTATGCTCGAAATGTAATTTCAAAGCAACCTTTTTTCTGTTCGGTCTGAAACTCTTTTTTCTGATAATTTAATGTCTTTTCAATGTTGGTTCTTGTGTGGGCTTCATCTCCGATCACTCGAATGGTTTCACCCGGATGCTCATCCATGGCATCCATAACAAGCAACACCGGTTCCGGACAGGAAAGACCTCTTACATCTACTTCAATGAATTCTGCCATTTTTATTTTCCTCTTTTCAGATTTCTGTTGTTTGTTACTGCAATGATAAATAATACGATAATGCATGCAATCACTGCTACTTTACCTGCGGTAGCCGGACCACCTGCAACTGCGGCTTCTGTTTCTGTCGCTGCTTTTGCTGCTGCGCCTGCCAGACCAAAGTTATGTGCAAATGCCGCACCAAGGAGCATACCAAGAAATGTTACCGCACTGTCGGAAGACCCCTGTCCTGCAAGGATCAGCTGACGCAGCGGGCATCCGCCTGCCAGTACAGCACCAAATCCTACCACATACATACCGAGGATATTCCACAGATGCTGGGAATGTGCGATTGGCTGGCCGGAAAAACTTAAGTGGAAATTTCCGGTTGCAATGTTATAAATTAACATAACGACAAACAGTGCGCCGATGATGCTGATCAGGTCAAAGTTTTTCATCAGAATGACGTCACGGATACTTCCTGCAAAACACATTCTGCTCATCTGTGCGATGACACCAATGATCAGGGCAACGATCAGTGAAATTGCGATTGGTGCGTGCATGCTTCCCGGTCCTTCAGTACTTGCTGCATATGCATCGGTTGCCACACCGATGATCAATAATACAACTAATGCGATCGGCAATACCATACCGTTTGCTTTTTTAGTCTCATAAGCTCTTCCAAGGGAAAATCCTTTTTTCAGGAAGAAGGTTCCGGTTGCCACGCCGCCTGCAAATCCGATCAATGCCACATAAGCATTCAGATCACCGGCAGACATACGGATTACCATACGAAGCGGACATCCAAGGAATACCAAAGCGCCGATCATCATGATCATTCCAAGCAGGAAACGGATCATTGGCGCAGATCCTGCAGTTGCCTTGTACTCTTTTGTGATCAGAGAAATAATAAATGCACCAACTACAAATCCTACGATTTCCGGGCGGAAATACTGTACCGGTGCTGCGGAATGGAGACTTAAAGCTCCTGCTGTGTCACGGATAAAACATGCCACACAAATTGCCATGTTTGCCGGGTTTCCGAAGAATGCAAGCAATGCTGCCAGTACACCGACGATGGCACCTGCGATTGCAAGCTTCCATGTTTTGTTAAATAGTTTCATAACGGTTCTCCTCGTATAATAAGCCTATCCCCGAAATATACAGGGGGTAGCTTATTCTTTTTTTGTATAGAGGAATCATTCTTCTGGAGGTTCTCTCCCTGATCTCATCCCCTATACAG
>CAVKTR010000079.1:0-13603 GCA_963659325.1 Dysosmobacter segnis | reverse complement strand
TTGTTGATCAGTTTGTCTTCGCCGTTCCAGCTGTAAAGTTTACGGATTTCCTCACCTACAACCTCTGCCGGATGCTCTGCTGCTAATTTACGCATAGCTTTGAAGTGAACCTGACGTCCTGCAGGAGACATATCCAGTAAGAACTCTTTTGCGAATGTACCATCCTGGATATCGGAAAGGATTTTCTTCATTGCTTTCTTTGTATCTTCTGTAACGATCTTCGGTCCTGTAATGTAATCACCGTACTCAGCTGTGTTGGAGATAGAATATCTCATTCCAGCGAAACCTGACTGGTAGATTAAGTCTACGATCAGTTTCATCTCATGGATACACTCGAAATAAGCGTTTCTCGGATCATATCCAGCCTCAACCAGAGTCTCGAAGCCAGCCTGCATCAATGCACAAACACCACCACAAAGTACTGCCTGCTCACCGAAGAGGTCTGTCTCTGTCTCTGTACGGAATGTTGTCTCAAGAACACCAGCTCTTGCTCCACCGATTGCCAGTGCGTATGCAAGTGCAAGATCCATAGCTTTTCCTGTAGCATCCTGCTCTACAGCTACCAGACACGGAACACCTTTGCCTGCCTGATACTCGCTTCTTACTGTATGACCCGGTCCTTTCGGAGCGATCATTGTAACATCAACATCTGCTGGTGGTTTGATGCATCCGAAGTGGATGTTGAAACCATGAGCGAACATTAACATGTTGCCTGCCTCAAGGTTCGGCTCGATATCTTTTTTGTACATATCTGCCTGAAGCTCATCGTTGATCAGAATCATGATGATATCTGCTCTTTTTGCTGCCTCTGCTGCTGTATATACTTTGAAGCCCTGTGCCTCTGCTTTTGCCCAGGATTTGCTTCCTTCATAAAGACCGATGATCACATCACATCCGGACTCTTTTGCGTTTAATGCGTGTGCATGTCCCTGGCTGCCATAGCCGATAACTGCGATTGTTTTACCCTCTAAGAGAGAAAGGTTACAATCTTCCTGATAATAAATCTTTGCGTTTGCCATTGTCTTATCCTCCATTTGCAAATGATTATTTAATCTATAATAGTAACATCCGCAGAACCTCTGCTCAGTCCGGTAATTCCGGTACGAGCCAGTTCAAGAATGTCATATTCTTTTACCAGATCCAGGAAAGCATTCAGTTTACTTTGTCCTCCGGTTAATTCAATCACCATGGACTCATTAGATACATCCACGATCTTCGCCCGGAATATATTTGCAACAGAAAGTACTGCCTGGCGCTCTTTATCGTTGATCTTTATCTTTACAAGAATCAGCTCACGATATACAGCCTCTCCATCCTGAAGCTTCTTAATATGAATGACATCTTCCAACTTGGCCAGCTGCTTTTCAATCTGTTCCAGAATCTGCTCATCTCCGCTGGAAACAACAGTAATTCTGGTAAATCTCGGATCTGCCGTCACACCTGCGGAAAAACTGTCAATGTTATATCCGCGTCGGCTGAACAGTCCTGCAATATGGCTTAACACACCGGAAGTATTTTCAACTAAAAGTGATAACACCTGTTTTCTCATGTAAAAATCATCCTTTCTACGTTACTGCACATTCTAGCAACATCTATTTTCTTTGTCAAGGGCAGGAACCCTTCTACAGAACCATTTTTTACACTTTTTTGTATAAATTATCAATTCTTAAGAATATTTATAAGTGCCCCAAAAGTGTCCAGCTTTCGATACAGTAACTGCCCTGTTTCTTCATCCGGCTGGGTCAGATCCGGGATCATAATGACGCGGCATCCCGCACCAAAAGCAGAACGGACTCCGTTTGGTGAGTCCTCCACCGCGTAACATTCCTCCGGTCCCACATCAAGTATGTGGCAGGCATATTCATAGACATCCGGTGCCGGTTTGCCACGCTCCACCATGGTTGCACAGATCACCGCATCAAAATACTGACGGATTCCCGCAGTACCCAGATTATGTTCTGCCTGTTCCGGTCCGGTCGCAGTCACAACTGCAAGGCGGTATCCCTGTTCTTTCAAAAACTGTAACGTCTCCGGAACCGCCGGTTTTAACGGGACCTGTCCCGCCAGAAAATCTTTCATCAGCACTTTCCGGCGTTCCTTGATCGCCGGATAATCCACCTCCGGCCCAAACCACCGCTGAAACTGCTCCACCGCAAAAGGGCGGCCGAGACTTCGAAGTTTCAGTACTTCCTCATCCGAAAGCTCATATCCCGCATCGAAAATTGCCTGTTTCCAGGCACGGGTATAATATTTTTCCGTATCAAATAAAGTTCCATCCATATCAAACAGAAATGTATTCATACTTTTTCACCTTTTCAAACAGTTTACAGATATTGCTTTTTATGTGCTCTATTTTAATCGCTGATTTTTCCAATCTCCATTTTTTTCGGCAGGATCAGACTCAGAATGATCGCTACCACAAATACAACTGCCACGCAGTTTGCGGAAAATACGTCTTTGACGATCTGTGGAAAAATATTCCAGATCTCCACTTCACTGGTGGATGTAAATCCGATACCAATGGCAAGTGATAACGCTGCGATGGTCACATTTCTCTGGGAAAAACCTGTTTTTGCCAGCATCTGGATACCACTGATCATAATGGTACCAAACATCATAATGGTACAACCGCCCAGTACGGACTGCGGCAGACTTGCAAAAAAGTTACCGATCGGCGGAAACAGACCTGCAAGGATCATAAATACGGCGCCTGTCATAATCGTAAAACGGTTGACTACTTTTGTCATATTGACCAGGCCTACGTTCTGGCTGAAAGAAGTAACCGGCGGGCATCCGAACAATCCGGAAATGAAGCTTGCGAAACCGTCACAGGCTAATGCTCCGGAAATCTCTTTTTCTGTGATTTCACGACCAAGTCCACCGGAAACAAGTGCGGTGGAATCGCCAATCGTCTCTGCTGCGGATACCATAAAAATAATAGCAACGGAAATGATCGCACTCAGATTAAATTCCGGGCGATACGGAAGCAGGTGCGGCAGAGAGATCAGACCGCCATCCAGCATACCGGACAGATCGATCTGTCCCATGCATAACGCGATGATATAACCTACGATCAGTCCGACCAGCACGGACAACTGTTTTAAATATCCTTTTGCCACGGCATTGAAGATCAGGCAGACTGCCAGTGTCACCAGACCAAGCACCAGATTCTGTACGGAACCGAAATCATCGGTATAACCACCGCCGAAAGAACGGGCGCCTACGGTAAACAGGGAATAACCAATGGCCGTAACAACGGACGCGGAAACCACCGGTGTGATAAACCGTTTCCAATATTTTGCAAACAGGCCAAGGACACCTTCACAGACACCGCCGACCAAAACGGCACCGATCATCGTCGGATATCCATACGTGCCACCCACATAACTCAAAATCGTTACAAAGGTAAAACTTACGCCCATAACGATTGGCAGTTTTGCACCGACTTTCCATACCGGATACAGCTGGATTAGTGTCGCGATACCTGCAACAAACATGGCATTCTGTAACAGAACCGCCAGTTCCTTTCCGCTCAAACCGGAAGCCAGACCGATCATGGTGATCGGTGTCAGGTTGGATACAAACATTGCAAGCACATGCTGCAGACCGAATGGGATTGCCTTCAGCAGCGGCACACGTCCATTCAACCGGTAAATATTACCGATTGTTGCCTTCTCATCTGTTTTCATTTTCATACCTCTAATTTTCTATTTTTAACTCTGCCTTCCGGCGGACACAAAGCCTTTTTATCATACCACCTGCGGTCTTGTTTTGCAATGATAGACTGCTCTTTCTTGCCAATTCTTTGTCACTGTGCTATGATGAACTATAATGATTTTAAATTTAACACGGAGGTTTTATATGATAGAAAAATGGGATATCACCATTCCGGAACTCACCGGAGATGATGTACGAAGCGCATACATCTGTTTGCCTGAAGCATACACTTACGACACCTGTCGACGGTTTCCGGTACTGTACATGTTTGACGGCCATAATCTTTTTTTTGACAGTCATGCCACCTACGGAAAATCCTGGGGTTTGAAAGAATATATGGAATATACCAATACCCCGCTGATCATCGTAGGTATCGAATGCAACCACAGTCCGGATCATGGACGCCTGCAGGAATATTCCCCCTACAACTTTACTTTGCCAAAGGAAGGAAAGATTACCGGGAAAGGAATGATTACCATGAATTGGCTGACCCGCACCTTTAAGCCGTACATCGACGAACATTACCGGACTCTTTCGGACCGGGAACATACCTTTATCGCAGGAAGTTCCATGGGCGGACTGATGAGCATTTATGCACTTCTCTATTATAATCAGTTCTTTTCCCGAGCAGCGGCACTCTCCCCGTCCCTTTGGATTGCACCAAACGAATCCATGCAGATGATCCGCCGTTCCCGCCCGCTTCCCGGGAGCATCCTGTACATGGATTACGGAAGCCGTGAAATGAAACAACGGCGGAAAATGAACCAGTCCTTCTGCCAGACCGCCAGTCTGCTTCTGGAGAAAAATGTTTATCTGAACTGCCGCATCGTACCAGATGGCGAACATTGTGAGGCAAGCTGGGAAAAGCAGATTCCGTTTTTTATGAATACACTGATGTATGATCTGTAATACCGCCTGCTTAAATATAAATGGTCTGCAAATAAAAAGTCCATCAGAAATTAATGAACTTTGAAAAATTTATACAGGTTGAATGTGGGATGTCAATATATAATAGAAGAAATACATTTCATCCTGATATTTAACAAAAAAAGCTTAAAACCACAAAACAATCCTGTTTCAATACGGAGGACTCTTCCATATGAATATACAATATTTTAAAAATTACAGTCCCGCACTCGGTCGAGATATGGAATGCAAACTGTACGGTCATGGCGGACAGCCGATCCTGTTTATCCCCTGTCAGGATGGACGTTTTTTCGACTTTGAGAATTTCCATATGACAGATGTCTGGGCTCCATGGATCGACTCCGGAGAAGTCACTATTTTTACGGTGGATACCGTTGATGCCCAGACCTGGTCTAATACAAACGGTGACCCACGTTGGCGCATCTGCCGGCACGAAGACTGGTTTTGCTATCTCACAGATGAGATGGTTCCTTTTATCCATGCAAAAATGAGAGAATATCAGTCCGGTTATACCGACCGAGGAATCATTGCTTTTGGATGCAGTCTTGGTGCTACCCATGCGGCAAACCTGTATTTCCGCCATCCGGATCTTTTTAACGGTCTTTTGGCATTAAGTGGTATTTACGATGCATCCTACGGATTTGGTTCTTATATGGATGATCTGGTTTATATGAACTCACCGGTTCATTATCTGCCAAATTTGCCTGCGGATCACCCTTACATGGAGTTGTACCGCCATCGCAAAGCAATTATCTGTGTCGGTCAGGGAGCATGGGAAGAACCTGCCAGCACCTATCAGATTCGGGATATTCTGCAGCAGAAGCAGATTCCGGCATGGGTGGATTTCTGGGGATATGACTGTGTTCATGACTGGGACTGGTGGTATAAGCAGGTGACATATTTTGTACCGCATTTGCTGTACGATCCAGTGTAAGTGAAGATTTTTAAATGTTCCTGTATTTATCGTTTTTTTAATATTGATTTAGACTGGCTTATCAATATTGTACCAAATAGAGAATCGCAACTTTTACTACAAGATAATAAATGGATTAGAATACGACAGAAAGAGAGAATAGTTATGAAAAATTTGATTTTTATTTCTCCTAATTTTCCGGAGAATTACTGGCACTTCTGCCATGAATTAAAAGAAAATGGCATGAATGTTCTGGGCATCGGTGACTGCCCTTATGATGATTTGCGCCCGGAGCTTCAGGAAAACCTGCAGGAATATTATAAAGTAGACAGCCTCGAAAATTACAACGAAGTCTATGGTGCTGTCGCTTACTTTATCTGGCATTATGGCCGCATTGACTGGCTGGAATCCAACAATGAATATTGGCTGGAGCAGGATGCTCGTCTGCGTACCGATTTCAATATTCCGAGCGGTTTTCACAATGAAGATATGCCGCGTATCAAATACAAATCGCGCATGAAAGAATATTATCAGCGTGTCGGCATTCCTGTGGCCCGCTATCACATGGTAGACAATTATGAAGGCTGCCTGAATTTCATCCACGAAGTGGGATACCCGGTTGTCACAAAACCAGATAACGGTGTCGGAGCTTCCCATACATTCAAAATTTCTTCTGATGAAGAACTTGGCAATTTCTTTGCCGGCAAATGGGATGATACAGTTTACATTATGGAAGAATTTATCAATGCGGAGATCAACTCCTATGATGCGATCATTGACTCTCACGGGAATCCTATTTTTGAGGCAGGGAATATCACACCGATGTCCATTATGGATATCGTAAATAACGCCGACAATTCACTTTTCTACATTGTGAAAGATCTGGCAGATGACACCCGCCATTTTGGCAGAGAAACCGTCAAAAGCTTTGGCGTGCGCAGCCGGTTCGTGCATTTTGAATTTTTCCGCCTGCTCTCCGATCATGAAGGAATCGGCAAAAAAGGTGATCTGATGGCATTGGAAGTAAATATGCGTCCTTCCGGCGGTTTCACACCGGATATGATCAATTTTGCCCGTGAAACCGACGTATACAAAATCTGGGCTGACATGGTTGCATACGACTCCACACAAAAAGCGGTCGGCGCCCACCATTTCTGTGCGTTTGCAGGACTGCGGGATGGCAAAGATTTTGCCATGACAATGTATGATATTATCGAAAAATATGACGATCATCTCAAAATGGTAGAACGGATGCCGGATGCGCTGGCAGATGCCATGGGAAATCAGATGTATCTGGCTACATTTGATACCGAAGAAGAACTCAATGCATTCTTTGCAGATGTGACCAGGCTGAAAGAACCAACGGTTTCTGCCAAAACTGAGATAAATGAAACTGTTGAAGAAAAATAATAAAGTGTAGCTGTTAATTGTCCGTTGTATCAGAATTGACTTTTTAAAAAGATGATGCTATTTTTAATACGATTATTCAGACTATCACAAAAATCAGGAGGTAACGCAATGAATTCAACGAGAAAAAAATGTATCAGCATCACATCGAGCATCCGCCAGATCATATTACTTGTAATCTTCACAGCCATTCTTGTCACAGTTTTGGCACTGACAGATGCTGAAAAACACGCTATTGTGATCAGTCTGATATTCGACGCCTTTTTCTTTTTACTTGTCAGTATATTGATAAGAACTTTTATTAAACATTTAAAATATGATCTCTATTCATATAACACCATCTATTACAGCGGTTTTTCACTTTTTATAATTTCTGTACTAATTGCAAATATTATTTTCACTGTACGTCTGATGGGGCTGAATGGATTTCACTACGACGGGAATGCCATTCAGATCCCGTATTTTTTCAGTGACTCGGCATCAACATATATCATCCTTTCATTTCCGTTCATCCTGATTATATCTTTGGCATTATGCATTTCCAATCTGGCACTGATTCGACAGGAAGGCGCCCGATTTGTAAATATTCTCGGGATCATTCTTTCTCTGCTTCTGATCAGCGGCACTTTATTGCTGTTTTTTTGCGGTGATTATGAGGGGTTGAGTGAACAACAGGCGCGTATCTACAATATTCTGATCAATACATTTGCGTCCGTCTACCTATATTTTGAATGTATGGTAATCGGTGTCATGATTGTAAGTGCAATTTCTGCCAGACATAAGCCCGCTCCTGACATAGATTATATGATCATCCTTGGCTGTGCCATCAGAAAAGACGGAACTCCGACTCCTCTTCTGCGAGGCAGAATTGACCGGGCGCTTTCTTTTCGGAATGAACAATTGAGAAAAACCGGAAAAGAACTTACCTTTGTCACTTCCGGAGGACAGGGAAGTAATGAAGTCATTTCTGAAAGTGAATCAATGACACGCTATCTGCTGCAAAAAGGCATTTCCACTGCCCACCTCATTGCCGAAGATCAATCCACCAATACTCTGGAAAACATGAAATTTTCCAGGAAAAAGATTATGCAGCAGAATCCTGATGCCAAAATTGCTTTCTCCACAACAAATTATCATGTATTTCGTAGCGGCATGTTTGCGAATATGGCTCAGATGCATGCGGAAGGAATTGGTTCACGTACAAAATGGTATTTTTGGCCTAATGCCCTAGTCCGTGAGTTTATAGGTCTTCTCACTTATCAAAAAAAGAAGCAGTCAATCATAATCATTTCATTGATCATCATCTATGCCTCTTTAGCTGTCATGGCTGTATGACGCATCTACCCGATGTATTATAGATGCAGTAAGGAATTCACTTGCTGACAACATCGGGTAGTGCCATTATTTTTCAGATTGTATACATATTTGCATTTACCTAATTCAGGCTAAGACAAATCATCGCCAGTCCATCACTGATCTGTTCCTCTGTCAGTCCACCATAGCCCAGAAGCAAAATCGGATACTCCCGCTTCGGATTCCGACTGATATAATATTCTGACAGTCCGTACACACGAATTTTCTGCTCTGCACACTTCTGAATTACATCCTGTTCTGTCAGTGTCGTGCCAACTTCCACCAAAAGATGTAACCCAGAGTTTTCACCCATGATATTCAGCACCCATGGATACTTGCGCAATTCTGCAAGCATGAAATCATGTTTTGCTTTATAAATCGCACGCATGCGGTTAAGATTCTTTTCGAAATATCCCTCTTTCATAAACTGACAGATGGCCTGTTGCATCAGATTCGGCACGGTACACGCATAAAATCCGCAACATTCCCAAAATCTGGATAACAACTGTTTCGGAAGCACCATATAACTGATACGGGTAGAAGGTGCCACACTTTTCGAAAAAGTTCCCAGATAGATCACTCGTCCAAATCGGTCGATTCCCTGCAGAGCCGGAATCGGTTTTCCCTTATATCGGAACTCACTGTCGTAATCATCTTCGATAATATAGCGCTCCGGTTCTTCCACCGCCCAGTTTAACAGTTCCAGTCTGCGTTTCATCGGCATAACAATTCCAAGTGGGAACTGATGAGATGGCATCACATAGGCAATGCTGGCATCCGTTTCCCGCAACAGATCTACTCTCATTCCAGACTCATCCAGTGCCACTTCCCGCACCGGCAAACCGATATTTCGGAAGGTCTTATATGCTCTCAGATATGTAGGGGATTCCATTGCCACACAATGCTCTTTGCCAAGCATCTGTGCCAGCAAAAGCTGCAAATATTCATTTCCGGCTCCGATCACGATCTGTTCCGGCACACACCGGACATTTCGCGCATGAAACAGATAATCACAAATCGTTTCTTTGAGATTTGACTCTCCAAAAGCACTTCCACTGCTCATGATCTGTTCCCCTTCATCCAGGAGCAGATTTTTCATAATTTTACTTAAGCCATTATATGGGAAACTCTCCAATGACAATGCATTCAGTGAAAAATCAATCCGGTAGTCTTCCTTTCGATTTTTTTCACTGGCAATCTCCGATTTCAATTCAGTCAATGCACTACTATTCTGGCTCTGTACATCTGTCGTATGAATATCCGTCAGGTCATACAGTTCCCGCACATCGCAGGCAAAATAACCGCGATACGGTTCCGCATGAATATACCCTTCGGATACCAGCTGATCATAGGCAAGTTCCACCGTGCTGCGGCTCACCTGCAGATAATCCGCCTCAAACCGGGTGGAGGGCAGTTTTTCCCCCTGTAAAATACGGCCCTGCAAGATTGCTTCCCGCAGGGCTTCGTAAATTTGTTCATATAAAGGCTGTTTTTTTTCTGTATCAAGCGTAATCGCTAATTCTTTCATTTTCTCCTAAGCCTGTGTCGGCAGTTTGTATGAGCTCTTTAAGGATACGATGCGGTTGAATACCGGATGCTCCGGTGTGGAATCTTTTGCATCCACGCAGAAGAAACCATTTCTTACAAACTGGAAGCTGTCGTATTTTTCTGCCTTCAGTAAAGATGGCTCCACATAGCAGTTATCCAGTACAGTCAGGGAGTTTGGGTTCAGATTCAGACTTCCGACCTCATCGTATACACCTTTCTCCTCGTCGATGATGTTCTCATACAGACGAACCTGTGCTTTTACTGCATCTGCTACAGATACCCAGTGGATGGTTCCACGTACTTTTCTTCCGTCCGGGCTGTTTCCGCCACGGCTCTCCGGATCGTAAGTACAATGTACTACTGTTACTTTTCCATCCTCGTCTTTCTCAAATCCGGTACAGGTTACAAAGTATGCATTCATCAGACGAACTTCGTTGCCCGGATACAGACGACGGTATTTTTTCGGAGGCTCTTCCATGAAGTCCTCACGCTCAATATAAACCTCACGGCCAAATGGAACGACACGTTTGCCAAGTTCCGGATTCTCCATGTTATTATCTACTTCCAGTTCCTCGGTCTGTCCTTCCGGATAGTTATCGATCACCAGTTTGATCGGGTCAAGTACTGCCATGGCACGGGATGCTTTTAATTTCAGATCCTCGCGGATACAGTACTCAAGCATTGCATAATCTACAGAACTGTTGCTCTTGGAAATACCACACAGCTCTACGAATTTTTTGATGGAAGACGGTGTAAATCCTCTTCTTCTCAGTGCTGCGATGGAAACCAGACGTGGATCATCCCATCCGTCTACAATGCCTTCTTCTACTAATTTTTTGATATAACGTTTTCCGGTTACCACATTGGTCAGATACAGTTTTGCAAACTCGATCTGTTTTGGCGGATGCGGATACTCCAGTTCTCTTACTACCCAGTCATACAGCGGACGGTGATCTTCAAATTCCAATGTACAAATAGAATGAGTAACACCCTCGATCGCATCCTCGATCGGATGAGCAAAATCATACATCGGATAAATGCACCATTTATCTCCGGTACGATGATGTGTCATATGAGCGACACGGTAGATGACCGGATCACGCATGTTGATGTTCGGGGATGCCATGTCGATTTTTGCACGTAATACTTTCTCGCCATCCTGATACATGCCATTTTTCATATTTTCAAATAATTCCAGGTTTTCTTCTACACTTCTGTCACGATATGGGCTGTTTTTACCCGGCTCTGTCAGAGTTCCGCGGTACTCTCGTATCTCATCTGCAGACAGATCGCAAACGAAAGCTTTACCTTTTTTGATGAGTTTTACGGCAGCTTCATACATCTGGTCAAAATAATCGGATGCGAAGAACAGTCTGTCCTCCCAGTCAGCGCCCAGCCACTCGATATCTGCTTTGATAGACTCAACAAACTCTACTTTTTCTTTTGTCGGGTTGGTATCATCAAAACGCATGTTGAATTTTCCATGATATTCCTGAGCAAGTCCATAGTTTAAAAGGATGGATTTTGCATGTCCGATGTGAAGATATCCGTTCGGCTCCGGTGGAAAACGGGTACATACGGTATCACATCTGCCCTCCGCTATATCCTTGTCGATAATCTGCTCAATAAAATTTCTGGAAATTGTTTCATTTTCCATAATCAAACCTCTCTCTCCTGTATTTTAAGTAAGAATCATTTCTGTTATTTTACATGTTCATGGGTAAACAGATGATCCTGACAATATTCATAATTTCCATTGCATTTGGAACAGAAACGGAACTCCAGATTCGAATCATCCAGTTCTGTCCGTCCACAAATCGCACATTTGTGGCGTGTGATGCCTTTCGGCTGCTGCACCTGACGGCGATACGTCCGTTTCCTGTGTACTTCTTTCGGCGAAACACTGCGGTAATTGCGTGTCATAAAGAAGAAAATCAGGAAATTCAGGATAGATGCAATAATGGCCACTCTGCCTCCCCAGCTGGAGATGATCATTTCATAAATGATCAGTGCCGCATAAATGCCTGCCATCCACTTCATTTTGATCGGGATGAAAAAATAAAGCATGATCCGCATATCCGGATAACACATCGCAAATGCGAGGAAAATTGTCATGTTAATGTAATAGGTGCTGAAGCTGGATCCCATTCCATATATTGTGTTAATACCAGCCATTGTATAAAAAGCATATAGTAGCAGAGCACCCAATACAGTAAAAATCATACCGCCAAAAATATACACATTGAACTTAAATGCGCCCCAAGTGCGCTCCAGTGCGGTACCCAGCTGATAGTACAATATGATCATAATAATAGCAAAAATAAAATTGCCGGTTGGTGGTGGAATCAAAATCCAAGAAACCAATCGCCATATCTGTCCACCATGGAAAATATAATATGGTTCTAATTGTAAAAAACCATATGCCTGCGGGGCCAGAAATTCGATCAGATATCCTGCCACATAGAAAAGAATGATGTATTTCATCAGTCCCTGAATAGCAAATCTGCCAAACTTGCGTTCCATTTTATTCAAAAAATGCATTCTGTTTCCTACTTTCGTTTTATTTTTAGCACTTCCCGCTGATTCATCCGCACTTGCAAGCACTAAATACATGTACCAACGAGAAAAAGATGGCTATCTTTTGATTATATAGAGCGGCTATCACTTTGTCAACTTGGCAAACTTTGAAATTTTGGTGTCCGATTCACCCGCCACAGCCATTTCACATCATCCCATTGCTTCTTCTTGGAACATACAGACAACGCAAACATAGTTACACTCTGACAGGTAAATCGAACACCTCGATGACATACACATCTACTACTTAGCTTCATCCCGCATAATCTTTTTTCCAACCGGAATACACAGTTCGTCTCCAATCTGCAGATTATATACGTTCACATACGGATTGGCCAGCAATATATCTGTCACACTCACATGATGATACTGTGAGATTTTATATAAAGTGTCCCCCTCTTTTACCACATGAATCAGTCCCGGACAGCTGTGCATCATGCGGGATTCCCCATATTCAGATTCAAAATAAGGATTCATAATGATTTCCTTTTTCTTTTAAGATATGCGTTTTCCTTAAAATTGCACCGTCTGTTTTATTGATTTCGCCCTTTAAATAGGAATCCTTCTCAATTTGTTAAAATATTATAAAAAGATTGTATTTTGCCCTTTCCTGTCGTATAATGAAGTTCGCTTGTAATCTGACAGGCGTTATACATATAATATGAAACTTCTGAAATCAATTTCCACAAAAAATCAACGATTTCAGACAACCAATCAACATATATAGGTGGTAAAATGGATAATTTAAAATTACACAAACTTGGAATTGATATCGGATCAACTACGGTAAAGATTGCAATTTTGGATGATCAGAATACGTTAGTTTTTTCCGATTATGAGCGCCATTTCGCAAATATCCGCGAAACGCTCACCGATCTGCTTCATAAAGCATATGAAAAACTCGGACAGATCCAGCTCTGTCCTATGATCACCGGTTCCGGTGGTCTGACACTGGCAAAACACCTCGGTGTACCTTTCGTGCAGGAGGTTATCGCCGTATCTACCGCTCTGCAGGACGCAGCTCCACAGACAGACGTAGCCATCGAGCTTGGTGGTGAGGATGCCAAGATCATTTATTTTGAGGGCGGCAATGTTGAGCAGCGAATGAACGGTATCTGTGCCGGCGGTACCGGTTCCTTTATCGACCAGATGGCTTCCCTG
>CAVKTR010000078.1:0-14050 GCA_963659325.1 Dysosmobacter segnis | reverse complement strand
CAGTTTGGTAGAGCGCTGCGTTCGGGACGCAGAGGTCGCAGGTTCAAATCCTGTCGCATCGACTCTTGGCAGGGGCGCTGAGGTGTTTGAGAAATCAGGCATCTCAGTTTTTTTGTAGTAAATGCGTGGCTCAGTTTGGTAGAGCGCTGCGTTTGGGACGCAGAGGGTCCACAAGGTCCGGTGGACCTTGGCTTTGGACCGACCGTAGCGAGAGCGGAGACCGCAGGTTCAAATCCTGTCGCATCGACTCTTGGCAGGGGCGCCGGAACGTTTGAAGAGATTCAGATGTTTCGGTCTTTTTTTATTGTTTTCTACATTCTGAAATGCTATCATGATAGTATCTGACCGAAATGGTTATATTAGATGTAAGAAGCCAATTTTTCATCTGATTATTAAGGAAACAAAGAGATGTAATGTATTGAAAAAAGGAGAAGCTATTATGAGAGCGGAACAGAATTTCAAATGGGAAAAACTTTCACTGGGTACCTGCTATTACCCGGAACATTGGGATAAAAAACTGTGGCATGACGATCTTCGCCGCATGAAAGAAAATGGAATTTTTACCATTCGAATCGCAGAATTTGCATGGAACAAGATCGAGCCGCAAGAAGGGGAATTTACTTACGAATTTTTTGATGAATTTTTGGATGTGGCGGAAGAGGAACAGATGAAGGTGATCTTTGGCACACCGACAGCGACACCGCCGGTCTGGCTGACTGAAAAATATCCGGAAGTATTGAACTGCCGTCTGGATGGTACACCATTTTATCATGGCATGCGCCGTCACTACAATTACAATTCTCCGATTTATCAGGAATTGTCCGCCCGTATTGTCAAAAAAGTGGCAAAACATTACGGCAAACGTCCGTGCATCGTGGGCTGGCAGATTGACAATGAGTTAAACTGTGAGGTGGACGAGTTCTATTCCGAGAGCGACACCCTTGCTTTCCGTGAATTTTTGAAGAAAAAATATAAGACACTGGACGCATTGAACGAGGCATGGGGAACCATTGTGTGGAATCAGACGTATACAAATTGGAAAGAGATTTATGTACCGCGTACGACGGTTCATGATTCCACAAATCCGCATCAGGTGTTAGATTACTATCGTTTTATTTCTGACAGTACGATTCGTTTTTGCAAAATGCAGAGCGATATCATCCGCAAATATAAGAAACCGGAAGACTTTATTACCACAAACGGTATTTTTGGTAATGTGGACAACCACAAGATGGAAGATGAGTGTCTGGATGTACTGACCTATGATTCTTATCCGAACTTTGCATACTGCCTGATCGAAGATCCGAAACATTCCGACGACCTCAACGACCGGAAATGGAGCAAAAACCTGACAGAAGTGCGTTCCATCTGCCCGCATTTTGGCATTATGGAGCAGCAGTCCGGCGCAAATGGCTGGAATACACGGATGGAAGCACCGGCACCGAAACCGGGACAGATGACTTTATGGACCATGCAGAGTATCGCTCACGGCGCTGATTATGTAAGCTTTTTCCGCTGGCGTACCGCAACGGTAGGAACCGAGATCTACTGGCATGGAATTTTAGATTATGACAATCGCTACAATCGTAAACTGGCAGAAGTAAACCGCATCTGGCACCGGGTACAGGCGATTGAAGGCGTGACCGGTGCGGAATACAAAGCCGCATTTGCCCTTGTCAAAGATTATGATAATGTATGGGATGCGCAGCTGGATGTATGGCATGAGCGTCTGATGAAAAAGAGCGAAAAAGAGATTTTCGTGGCAGCACAGCTCAGCCACACACCGATGGATGTCTTCTATTTGAAAGACAGCACTGAACCGGAAGAACTGAAAAAATATCCGGTGTTGATTTATCCGCATCCGTTGATCCTGACAAAGAAACGTGCAAAAGTGCTGAAAGAGTATGTAAAGGCAGGTGGAAAACTGATCATCGGAGCGCGAACCGGACAGAAAGACAAACACGGTCATTGCGTGATGGAGCCGATGCCGGGATTACTGACAAATGTAAGCCACACCGATGTGAAAGAATTTACTTTTGTGGGACCGGCGGATGATCCGGTATCCATGGACTGGAATGGCAAAGAAATTGATACGGGTGTTTTCAATGATATTCTGGCTGCGGCGGGTGACGATGTGGAAGTGCTTGCAAAATACACATCCAATTATTACGCAGGCCGCCCGGCGCTGATCCGCACCAACACACAGCAGGGTTATACACTGCACTTTGGCGGAACCTTTACCCGTCAGAACGTGACAGAATTTCTGACTTATACTGGTGTGATCGATCCATGGAAAGAGCTGATCGAGCTGCCGGCTGACTGTGAGATCGCGGTGCGTGAGAAAAATGATGCGAAGTACATTTTTGTATTGAATTACAGCAGCGAGAAACAGAATATCACATTAAAAACACGTATGACAGATCTGTATACAACCGCAGAGAGCGAAGGCGAGGTCACGCTGGAGCCGTATGAGACGAAGGTATATCAGCTGTAAGAAGCATCTCATATCTACAGGTAGTAAATAGCAAGATTATATTAGTGGTGGGATTCAATCTGCCAGCTGAAGTTTCCTGTATGATTGCAGAGGTGTGCAGAAGAAGTATAACTGTTGGAAAACAAATGAGAATAGTATGGAGTAATATTGTAATATGAACTTATATTTTGCACCGCTGGAGGGAATTGGCGGATATATTTACCGAAATGCACAGGCAGATTATTTTAAAAAAGCAGATAAATATTTTTCACCGTTTCTGGCACCGAATCAGAACCGCAGCATCAGCCCGAAGGAATACAAGGACATTGCACCGGAACATAACGAAGGCATTACGCTGGTTCCGCAGATCATGGCAAACAACGCTGAGATCTTTCTGAAAGCGGCGCAGGAACTGGAGCAGCTTGGATACAAGGAAATTAACCTGAATCTGGGCTGCCCGTCCCGCACGGTGGTGACAAAATACCGGGGCGCAGGATTCTTAGCAAAACCGGATGCGCTGGAGCAGTTTCTGGAGGAAGTATACAGCAAACTTAATATCCGGCTGTCTCTGAAAATCCGTTTGGGTATGGAAGACGAGGAAGAATTTGAACATTTGCTTGAGATATACAACAAATTTCCGATGACGGAACTGATCATTCATCCAAGAGTGCAAACGGATTATTACAAAAATACACCACGGATGGAAAGCTTTCTGAATGCATTGAAAAAATCAAAAAATCCGGTTGTTTATAATGGAGATATTTTTAATAAAGAGAAATATCAGCAGGTTATGAAACTGATATCGGGTGCAGAAAATTGCTCGGATTCGATAAATGAGAGTGAAAATGCCGTAACCGAGAAAAAAGATGATAGGGGTATTTCTGGAGTAATGCTTGGACGAGGTGTGCTGGCAAATCCGGCATTATTTGGTGAAATCCGGGGAACGGAAACACTTTCCAAAGATCGTCTTTGGGAGTTCCATGAGCGCCTGTTTGCAGATTATACGCAGGAAATGTCCGGGGAGCGGAATGTACTTTTTAAAATGAAAGAATTGTGGTTTTATCTGGCTTGGTCTTTTACAAATACCGATAAGTACGAGAAAAAGATCCGGAAGGCGCAGCATCTATCGGATTATAAGCTGGTTGTAAAACAGCTGTTCTCAGAGCAGGAATTAGTACATCATATATAAGACGTTTTCTAGTTCTATAGGTGGCGAGTAACAAATATATATCAGTGGAGTAAGCGATTTTTTTGTCTGATATAATTGCTAGTGGATTGGAGAATTTTAGAAAAGATTATTGTAGTAAACTGATTTATGCATAGGATGACAAACAGATGCTGCATGGGTTGCGTTTGGTGGCATTTCTGGCTATAATGTGAGAAGCAACCCGTAGTAGTTGGACTAATCCCCGATATTTATCGTGGGAAAAGCCTGTGAGATGAACAAGTAAAAATTATATGGAGTGTATTGCAATGAAAATTACAGAGGACATTATTTATGTAGGCGTAAATGATCACGAAGTGGATCTGTTTGAAGGACAGTATATCGTTCCGAACGGAATGGCATACAATTCTTATGTGATCCGTGATGAAAAAATCGCCGTTATGGATACCGTAGATGGCAATTTCGGTGAGGAATGGCTGGCAAATATCGAGAAAGTGCTGGATGGCGCAACGCCGGATTATCTGGTTGTTCAGCATATGGAGCCGGATCACGCAGCAAACATCGAAGTATTTGCTGAGAAATATCCGAATGCGCAGATCGTTGGAAATGCAAAGACATTTACCATGATGAAAAATTTCTTCCGTGGACTGAATCTTGACGGAAAAACAGTAGAAGTAAAAAATGGTGAGACCTTAAGCCTGGGAAAACATGAGCTGACCTTTGTATTTGCACCGATGGTTCACTGGCCGGAAGTTATGGTAACATATGACAGCACAGATAAAGTCCTGTTCTCCGCAGACGGATTTGGAAAATTCGGTGCATTGGATGTAGAGGAAGACTGGGATTGCGAAGCACGCCGTTACTATATCGGAATCGTTGGAAAATACGGTGCACAGGTTCAGAATCTGTTAAAAGTAGCTGCAACCTTAGATATTCAGATCATCTGCCCGTTACATGGACCGGTTCTGACAGAAGACCTGGGACATTATATTGAGAAATATGACATCTGGTCATCTTATGGCGTAGAGTCCGAAGGCGTTATGATCGCATATGCATCTGTTTATGGAAATACAAAAAAAGCAGCAGAGCTGCTGGCTGAGAAGCTGAAAGCAAAAGGATGCCCGAAAGTAGTTGTATGTGACCTTGCCCGTGAGGATATGGCAGAGGCAGTAGAAGATGCATTCCGTTATGGAAAACTGGTTCTGGCAACTGTAACTTACAATGGAGATGTGTTCCCGTTCATGAAGACATTTATCGAGCATCTGACAGAGCGTAATTACCAGAAACGTACCATTGGTCTCATCGAGAATGGTTCCTGGGCTCCGACAGCTGCACGTGTGATGACAGGTATGTTCGAGAAGAGCAAAGAGATTACATGGCTGGAGACTTCTGTAAAAATTATGTCTTCCTTAAGTGAAGAAAACGAGAAAGAACTCGACGCTATGGCAGAGGAACTTTTATAGTTTTTCCTTTGTGTGGTTAAAATTTAAGTTGTGAAAAGGACTCTGGTTATTTTGTCTTTCCTGCTAACAATCGCTGGTCAAGAAAAAATATCCAGAGTCCTTAATTTTCGCTGTAAAATATTCAGCGTTGTTTTGTATTGTTAGAACTTTGCTGTAAGATTCTCAATGATAAAAGCAAATAAAAGCGTTCGTTTGAATCGTCAAAATTTATTTTAAAATCTTCTGTAAGTCGACTGATGCGTTGCAATAAGGTGTTACGGTGAATTTGCAATTCACTGGCGGTCCGCTTTATATGTCGCTCATTATCCAGATATGTGTAAAGTGTTTTCAGGTAAGAGCTGTGATGAGCCTGGTCAAATTCCTGAAGTTCGTAAACTTAGGATGAATGCAGGAATAGTCCATTGTGGAAATCAGATGATTTATTATATTAGGAAGCATATATTTTTTTACTTCGTGGATTTCTTCTGGAATATCATCTATATTCGAGGAACTTGCCATAGCTCTTTTTTTCTCATTTTCTTTTTCACCATATAAAAATGTTGCCTTTGTCTGCAAAAAGGAATTGTATATGTCTGTCAGATTAAAAAAAGGATTGCTGACTCCGCAATGATAAGAAGCTCTTTTGAACCATGGCATCAGATGATCAAAAAGGGGTTCTTTTGGAAGTTTTGCAATGTTACACAGTAAAATTACGTTATCTTCGTAGGTTACGGCATAAATATAAGGTGAAATATCTGAAAAAGTGCGGCAAAGGTAATTCTGAGTGTTGTAATCAGATGATATACCGCTGGCTATCACCAAGATCATTTGATCCTGTTTTTCCCAACCGTCAAGCTGAAGCTTATGTTCAAGGCTATACAGATCTGATTCTTTTCCCTCTAATAAATTACAAAATAAAGAAACGTCATGAATAAAAGTGGCGTTGCTTTTCTGCTGGTCAATCCACAGTTGGATGTGGTTACACAATAATTTAAACAAATGCACTTTTCCAGTGTTAAATACAGTTTTGTATTCAACCATGACACAGAGACCACACCAGATATTTTCATAAAATAAATTCTGGTTATATGTATTTAAAAAAATATCGGAAGAAATAAAAAAAGGTTCGTGCATTGTTTTTTTGAAATAGGTATTTTACTGTTGTGAAAAGGAAGTGCAATTTGTGGGAGTGAGCGTTTATGTTGAACCAGATAAGTCCAGGCTTCATCAATTTCATCTGATTCTGTGTAACGACAGATGACAGAAGTGTCTGTGGTGTCGGAGTAATCACGGACTCTACGGTTGAGATCGAGCGCATCACAGATGAACTTATTGCTGGTGCGGATGAATGCGATATGAAGAGGGAAGATATCATTCCATCTGTTCGCGCATATTATTTGACGCAGAAATTAATGAAAGTAATGGACTGCAATGCGTTTACGGCGCCATGTCCGGATATGTGCTCAACCAGACGTCTGAATCAGGAAAGATGTACTTTATGTCTTACCCATGCCATCCGCTTTAGCTGGAGTTGTTACTGCAAGTGCAGGATTTGGTGTCGTTGTTGGTATGCTTGCAGGATTAAAAATTAGTCCGCTGGTACTTGTCCTGATCGCTGTTTGTGTATTGGTTGCAATTACATCATCACCGCCAGCAGCATTGATGATTGCTGTTCCACTAGTTATGAATATTATGCTTGGACAGGGCATGGCACCTGATGTTGTATTACAGCATGCACCGGCGATTATGCGTATCAGTGCCATTGCGGCAACAACATTCGAAACATTACCAATTAATGGTTTGATTATTTTGACATTGAATTTGATTGGTTCCATTGTGGCAACAGTATTACTGATCGCATTTCCGGGATTAGCATAGAAATTCAGAACCTAAAGACCATATATTTAAGAAAAGAAAGTTTCATGGAGACGTGAGACTTTCTTTTCTGTTATATTAAAATATGAGTTGTGAAAGGGACGCTGTCTATTTTTCGGTTGGTTTATGAAGATTGCTTTTTTTCTTCAATATTCGTATAATAGAGGAAGAAAATGCGCAAGATAATACGTAGGATAATGGAGGTGTCTTTATGGGAGAATATAAACCCCCCTTTACCATAACGAATAAAATTTTATCATATGTGGCATCTATCTCTGAAAAAATAGGACGAATAACAGCTATCCGTAGTCTTGAAACCAAGCCACATTTGAGAAAAAATAACAGAATTAAGTCAATACATTCTTCATTGAAAATAGAAGCAAACTCTCTGAGTTTGGGACAGGTTCGGGATGTGATTAATGGTAAGAATGTATTTGGCGAACAAAAAGAAATTCAGGAAGTAAAGAATGCTTATAATGCATATGAACAGCTTTCGAAAATTGATCCATTTGATATTCAGACTTTAAAAAAATACCATGGAATTATGACAAAATATCTTGTAGAAGAAGCTGGTAAATTCCGTTCAGGTGAGGAAGGTGTTTTTAACGGGGATGAGTGTATTTTTATGGCACCGCCGGCGAGATTTGTACCACAGCTTATGGACGACCTGTTCAATTGGATGAAAGAGGCACGGGAAACAGTTCATCCGTTGATCTTGAGCAGTGTATTTCACTATGAGTTTGTATTTATTCATCCTTTTTCTGATGGAAACGGCAGAATGGCAAGATTATGGCATACGGCAATTCTTTCTAAATGGAAGTCAGTGTTTGAGTATATTCCAATCGAGAGTCAGATCGAAAAATTTCAGGATGAATATTATAATGCGATTGCCAAATGTCATGTTGATGGAGAATCTACTTTTTTTATAGAGTTTATGCTTTCTCAAATTGATAAAATTTTGGATGATATTTCTGCTCAGGTTAGTGAGAAAAATGAATATCTTTCGGAATCGGTGCAAAAATTGCTTGAGGTTATGGAATATGATGTTCCGTATACAAGTAGTGCATTGATGGAAAAACTTGGCTTGAAAGCAAAAGAAGGATTCAGAAGAAATTATTTACATCCAGCGATTGAGATGAATTTAGTGCAGATGACGATACCGGATAAACCGAGTAGTAGAAATCAGAGATATATAAAAAGGTAGTTGTGGCTGAAAAATCACTGTGTAAATTGGAAAATCCGTTCATTTTTTCTCAGCGAGCGATTGTTAGCCGCGGAGACAAAATGAACGGATTTTCCTTTAAAAAAGTATATTTTTAGCCACATTACAAAAATAATTCCAGCACGAACACCACGACGCAGGATAATACCGCCACCTGGAACAGACTCCGTCCACACCACGCAAGTATAATCCCCACGATCAGCGCCGCAAGTCCCGCAACCGGACTATTTGTCGCTTCCATAATTGCCGGAAACGTCATAACCGCCAGCGTGACATAAGGCACATAATACAAAAACGCCCGGATGGTTTTATTTTTGATTTCCTTGCGGATCAGTGTCAGCGGCAGGACACGGATCAGGTAGGTCACGGCAAACATGACCAGAATGTAAATATAAATATTATGCTTCATGTTCGTCTTCCTCCTTTACCGGGAACAGCACCGCTGCGATTCCAGCAATCACCACGGTCAGAATAATGGTACGGATACCGGATGAAATATTGGAAACCACCGGCAGCCGTGAGAATATATAGCTGGAAACCATGGAAATGGTGACCAGTACAGCAATAACCTTGCTTTTCCGTGCAGGCGGAATGATAATGGCAAGAAACATGCCGTACAATCCGACACTCAAGGCACTGACAATATTTGCCGGAAGGATATTTCCCATGATAACGCCCAGGAAGGTTCCGACCGCCCAGCCCGGAAGCGCCAGTGTCATCATACCGTAATTGTAAAATGGATTCAGTTTACCGGGTTCTGAAACTGCGACACCGAAGATCTCATCGGTAACATCGTAGCCTACCAGCATACGGTGTAAAAGCCCGGTTTCCGGAGAAAACTTCTGGCTTAAGGAACAGGACATCAGCAGGTAACGTGCGTTTGCCACAAGTTCCATCAAAATCATTTCAAAATAAGATCCACCGGCAGCGATGACTGTAAATCCGGCATACTGTCCGGCGGAAGCATTACAGGCCAGGCTGGTCAGCATCGCCTGCCAGGCTGTCATTCCCGCATTTCGCGCGGTAATTCCCAAGGTAAAGGAAACGGCCAGATATCCGAGACAGATCGGCATGCCGTTCTTGATACCTTTCAGGTAATAATATTTGTTTTTCTGTTTATCCATTGCTTTATTTATTCCCTTGTAAATAACACTATATATAAGTGTAACATTTCACTTGCATTTCGTCCAATAAATCTTTATACTTGCTAGGGTTACATAGAAAGGAGCTATGATAGATGACGAAGACGAAAACTCTGACAGAGGGAACACCGTGGAAACAGATCCTTTTGTTTTCCATCCCGATTTTCTGGGGAAACGTGTTCCAGCTGTTGTACAGTCTGGTAGATACAAAAATTGTAGGAAGTACGCTTGGAACGGAAGCACTGGCGGCAGTTGGATCCGTGTCCACTTTACATACGCTGATGACCGGATTTTTAAATGGTCTGACGCTGGGATTTTCTTTGATCACGGCCATGTACTTTGGTGCAAAAAACTGGGAAAAGCTGAAAAAATCCTTTGCGACGGCGATCACACTCGGAGTGGTGACAACCGCAGTGCTGGTAGTGGCGCTGATGATTTTTTTGCATCTGGTTCTGAATTTGCTGCATGTGCCGGATGCGCAGTATACAATGGCTTATTCTTATATCAGTGTGCTGATCGTTGGCCTGTTTGCTACGCTGCTTTATAATCTGTGTGCAAATACACTGCGTGCTATCGGGGATGCCGTTACACCGCTGATCTTCCTGATCGTTTCAACGGTCAGCAACATCGGACTGGATTACTTGTTTATTCTGGGCTTTAAGATGGGCGTACAGGGCGCAGCATTTGCAACGGTACTGGCGCAGCTGCTTTCCGTTGTATTATGTTTTATTCGAATTTTCCGGAAATTTCCGATTTTATATCTGAAAAAAACAGATTTCCGTCTGGATAAAGAAATGGTATCGGAAATGTACAAGAGCGGTCTGTCCATGGGACTGATGTCCTGTCTGGTCAGCATCGGAACCATTATGCTGCAGTCTGCCATCAACACATTGGGAACAACCGTGATCGTGGCTCACACAGCAGCCAGAAAAGTGTTTGAGATCATGGCGCTGCCAAACAGCGTTCTGGGATCTGCCATGGCAACTTACAGCGGCCAGAATTACGGCGCGAAGCGTTTTGACCGCATCCGCCAGGGACTGAAGGCTACGCTGATCATTGTGGCAATTTGGGCGGTGATCGTCTTTATCATTTGTCATACGGTAGAAGGTCGGCTGATCCAGTTTGTGGCCAGCACCACAGATCCGGATGTGATCTACTGGGGAAGTACCTATCTGAAATTTGACATGTCCTTTATCGCTGTGTGCGGCGTGATTGTGATTTTGCGAAATACCATGCAGGGATTTGGCGACCGCGTGATTCCGGTATTTTCCAGCTGTATCGAGCTTGCGGGAAAAATTATTTTCGCTTTTGTGTTTGCACCGTTGTTTGCATACTGGGGCATTATCTGGGCGGAACCGGTGGTATGGATCGCCATGGTTATTCCATTGATTATAAAAATGGTGCATACACTGAAAAAGAATACATGAAAATAGTTCACCCGCGCCGTTCGAAAAAGAGCTCGCTTGCGAATGTACGCTTTACCTTAGCTCAAGAAGGAAAAAACTACTATTTTTGCTCATAAGACGACGCTCTCTTTATCACAATATGCTTAGATGCCTCCTCATGCCAGCATGATCGTTATCTAAACATATGTGATAAGTGAACCAAAAAAAATAAGTGTTGATTTATATAGTAAGAACAGATAGAATAGAACTATCTGCGAAGATTCAACGGAGAGTCTTCAAACAGGATTCAATGGAGAATTCTGAAACTAAAAAAAGGAGGAAATGGATATGCCGATTAAAATACCGGATTCACTGCCGGCCACAGCAGTTCTTGAAAGTGAGAATATTTTTGTTATGACGGAGTATCGGGCGATGCATCAGGATATCCGTCCCTTGAACGTGCTGATTCTGAACCTGATGCCGACGAAAGTCGTCACGGAGAATCAGTTACTTCGAAAACTTTCAAACACGCCGCTTCAGATTAAGGTAGAATTTTTACAGACGGCCAGTTATACACCACAGCATGTGGATCAGGAGCATATGGAGTCATTCTACACGACATTTGAAGAGGTAAAAGACCGCTGGTTCGACGGACTGATCATTACCGGTGCACCGCTGGCGTTTGTGCCGTATGAAGAAGTACATTACTGGAAAGAACTTTGCAAGATTATGGACTGGGCAAAGACACATGTACATTCTACGATGCACATCTGCTGGGGAGCTCTGGCAGGACTCTATTACTATTTCGGTATTCCGACCGTGGAATATCCGGAGAAGCTTTCCGGAGTATATAAGAATACCGTATTAAAACACAGTTCACCGTTATTCCGGGGATTTGATGATGTATTCAACGCACCGCATTCCCGTGAAGTCGGTATTCTGAAAGAAGATGTAGATAAAGTCCCGGAACTGGAACTGATCGCTGACAGTGAGCAGGGCGGTCCGACAATTTTGAAAACGACGGATTCCAAAAAATTTTTTGTACTTTGTCATCTGGAATATGATACCAATACGCTGGCACTGGAGTATCAGCGTGATCTGGAAAAAGGACTGAACCCACATATTCCGTACAATTATTATCCGGATGATGATCCGACAAAGAAACCAGTGGTAACCTGGCGTTCTGCAGGTCAGCTGCTGTTTTCAAACTGGTTAAACTATTATGTATACCAGACCACACCATATGATATTGGAAATAAATAAAATTTTCGTATCAGATTATTAAAAGATTAGTGAAAGAAACATCTTAAAGCACGTCAGATATCATTAAGCAGATGGCAGAGGATATCATGGCATGCAAGGATGTTTCTTTTTTTATAAAGAAGTTATCGGGAATTTCTGAAAAACAGTATGCGTTGTACAGATTAAGAGTTGCGAACCATAAAATATCAAAGTATAATCGAACTATATAAAAAGAGCGGAAATGATGAAAGGCGGTGATCAGTGTGGGACGAAGAATCGCAATTGGTATTCAGCGGTTTGATACGTTGCGGGAAAATAACTATTTTTACATTGACAAAACAGTGTTTATCAGAGAATGGTGGGAATCCGGCGATGCGGTGACGCTGATCACGCGTCCACGCCGTTTTGGAAAAACTTTGAATATGAGCATGGTGGAGCAGTTTTTCTCCCAGACGTATGCGAAACGAGAAGATCTGTTTCAGGGATTGAAAATCTGGCAGGAAGATTATTATCGAAAACTTCAGGGCACATACCCGGTGATCAGCCTGTCCTTTGCAAATGTCAAGGACGACAGTTATGACAATGCATATCGAAAAATCTGTCAGCTGATTTCTGATATTTATACACGGCATAGTTATCTGCTTCAAAGTGAATATTTACAGGAAGAGGACAGAACCTATTTCCGCAGTGTCAGAGTTGGCATGGATGAGGCAACTGCGTCCATGGCGTTGTACAAACTCAGTGATTATCTGTATCGGTATTATGGGCGGAATGTCATCATACTTCTGGATGAGTACGATACACCAATGCAGGAGGCATATGTGGGGGGATTCTGGCCGGAACTGACGAATTTTATTCGGAATCTGCTGAATTCTACCTTTAAAACAAATCCGTGGCTGGAACGGGCTTTGTTGACAGGAATTACCCGGGTGAGCAAAGAATCTATTTTTTCGGATCTCAATCATTTGAAAGTGGTTACGACGACATCAGAGGAATATGCAGATTCTTTTGGCTTTTCCGAAGCGGAAGTATTTGCTTCCATGGATGAATATGGATACACGCAAAAAGAAGAAATAAAACGCTGGTATGACGGTTTTGCATTTGGCAGCCAGAAGGATATTTACAATCCATGGTCGATTCTGAATTATCTGGATACCGGAAAAGTGGCACCCTATTGGGCAAATACAAGTTCCAATCATCTGGTAGGAAAGTTAATTCAGGAGGGAAGCCGCGAGATTAAGACTTCGTTTGAGCAGTTATTGAAGGGGAAATCCATTCGTACCACGGTAGAGGAACAGATTGCCTATGAACAGTTGGATCTGAGTGAGCGTGCGGTCTGGAGCCTGTTACTGGCCAGTGGTTATATGAAAGTGGTGTCGTATGAAGAATATGATCCGATGGGGGAAAGCCTGCCGGAATATGAACTGACACTGACAAATCTGGAAGTAAGACTGATGTTTCGTAATATGGTGGCGCAATGGTTTTCACAGGCTGAATCTGATTACAATGATTTCCTGAAGGCGCTTTTGCTCGGTGATGTAGACGCGATGAATGAATATATGAACCGGGTAGCTCTCGTTACATTCAGTTCATTTGATACTGGAAAACATCCGTCTGCAAAAAATGAACCGGAGCGTTTCTATCATGGATTTGTGTTGGGACTGATGGTAAATCTGCAGGATCGATATTATATTACATCGAATCGGGAGAGCGGATTTGGGAGATATGATATTCTGCTGGAGCCAAAGCATGCATCAGATGATGCGATCATTATTGAGTTTAAGGTGCAGAATACCAGACGGGAACAGACTCTGGAAGATACGGTTCAATGTGCATTGCAGCAGATTGAAGAGAAAAAATATGATACAGAACTTTTGAAAAGAGGCATTTCACCGGAGCAGATTCGAAAATATGGATTTGCTTTTTGTGGGAAAGAAGTGCTGATTGGATAAAAGAGGAAGGGGCAAGGATTGATAAATCCTGCCCTTTTTTGCAGGTTGGAAACAACCAGAGATGTGTTAGTTACATACGAGGATCTTTTAATGCTATAATCACATGAAATTCATGGTTTTCCTCGGAGTAATAGTAGTCCATATTTCCTTGA
>CAVKTR010000077.1:8564-14092 GCA_963659325.1 Dysosmobacter segnis | reverse complement strand
ACAAATCAAGGAATTAGAAAAAATACTTCCTATTTATATGGATTTGGTGTATAATATAAAACTGTAATATGTATCGAAGTCGATTCTGACAGAAAACCCAGGAAATAATGTACAGTAGACAGTTTACAAATAGATAGTTTACCGGAGGTTATAGATGAGAGAAAAATATGAAAGCTTATCTCTGGCTGTGTTGCGGGATCTGGCAAAAACAAGAGGACTGAAAAAAATTTCGACTCTGAAAAAGGCAGATCTGATCGAGCGTATGCTGCAGGAAGATGAAAAAGAAGCAGCGGCTGCAAAGCAGAAAGAGGAAGAGCAGAAAGCAAAAACAAAAACAGAAGAAAAAGAAAGTACAGAGGAAGCTGGAAAATCAGCCGGCAAAATGTATGTGCGGGAGCGTAAACCGGGACGTTACAGCAGAACAAATACACGCCGTGAAGAAAAAGATGCTTCTGACAGTGCAGAAGAAAAGAAAACAGAGGAAGAACTGGAGCAGATCCGTAAGGATGAAGCTTCTCTGGACAGTGGCGAGCAGGCCAATGGCATTCTGGAGGTTATGCCGGACGGCTACGGATTCATCCGCTGTGAAAATTATCTGCCGGGTGACAATGACGTGTATGTGGCTCCGTCCCAGATCCGTCGTTTTAATCTGAAAACCGGTGATATTATATGTGGAAATAAACGTATCAAATCTCAGGGAGAGAAATTCAGTGCGCTGCTTTATGTCAGCACTGTAAATGGATATCCGCCGTATGAGGCTATGAACCGCAAACCGTTTGAAGATCTGACACCGATCTTCCCGAATGAGCGTCTGCGCCTGGAGACAAAACCGAACGAGACAGCCATGAGAATCATGGATCTAATCTCACCGGTTGGTAAAGGACAGCGTGGTATGATCGTTTCCCCGCCAAAAGCAGGAAAGACGACTTTATTGAAAAAAGTAGCAACTGCTGTAAAGACCAATAACCCGGATATGCATATGATCATTCTACTGATCGATGAGCGTCCGGAGGAGGTAACGGATATCAAAGAGGCTATCGAGGGCGATAACGTAGAAGTTATTTATTCTACCTTTGATGAACTGCCGGAGCATCACAAACGTGTATCTGAAATGGTAATCGAGCGTGCAAAACGTCTGGTAGAGCATGGTCAGGATGTCATGGTCCTTCTGGACAGTATCACCCGTCTGGCAAGAGCGTATAACTTAGTCGTTCCGCCAAGTGGACGTACTTTATCCGGTGGTCTGGATCCGACGGCATTACATATGCCGAAACGATTCTTCGGTGCAGCCAGAAACATGCGTGAGGGCGGAAGCCTGACGATTCTTGCAACCGCTCTGGTTGAGACAGGAAGCAAGATGGACGATGTTGTATACGAGGAGTTCAAGGGAACCGGTAATATGGAGCTTGTTCTGGATCGCCGCCTGTCCGAAAAACGTATCTTTCCGGCCATCGATATCGTAAAATCCGGAACACGTAGAGAGGACCTGCTTCTGGATAAGGAAGAGCAGGAAGCAGTTTATATTATGCGAAAAGCATTCAATGGCATGAAGTCTGACGAAGCAGTAGAAAATATCCTGAATATGTTCGTTCGGACCAAAAATAATCATGAGTTCGTAGAACTTGTAAAAAAACGGAAATTTTTTTAAAAAACTGCTTGCAATAGAAAAAAGTGTATGCTATAATGTGAAAGCTGTGTACCGCGAGTGTGCGGTACGAAAAGATTAACAAGTTTATTGTTTTTCATAGACGTAAGTAGAATTACAAAGAAATTTGGTATGCGAGGTGAAATTAATGAGAGAAGGAATCCATCCGGATTATTATCAGGCAACTGTAACCTGTAACTGCGGAAACACATTCGTAACAGGTTCTACAAAGAGCGATATTCACGTAGAGATTTGTTCTAAATGCCATCCATTCTATACAGGACAGCAGAAAGCAGCTCAGGCACGTGGACGTATTGATAAGTTCAACAAGAAATACGGCTTAAAATAATAGTAAGATATGTGTGAAAATCAGGTTGAGGTTGCAAAATCTCAACCTGTTTTGTTAAGAGGAATTTTTATGCGCTATTCTGGAATTGGCGGTCAGGCCGTCATGGAAGGTGTCATGATGAAAAACAAAGAACGGTATGCGGTGGCAGTCCGAAAACCGGATCAGGAAATTGAAGTCATGACGAAAGAATATAAAGGAATTGTTCCGGGAGAAGTGTGGCAGAAGATTCCACTGGTGCGTGGAGTGTTGAGTTTTATCGATTCTCTGGTACTTGGAATGTCCACACTGATGTATTCCGCTTCTTTTTTTGAGGATGAAGAAGACGCAAAGGAGAAAAAGCAGGACACTGCAGAGAAGAAAAAGGCAAAGGAAAATGCCATGATGGGCGGAACGGTAGTGATGTCTATCGTGCTGGCTGTGGCAATTTTTATGATCCTTCCATATTATCTGTCAGTGCTGTGCTCCCGGTTTATAGCGAGCGATATGGTTGTGGCAGTGATCGAAGGAATCCTTCGTCTCGCAATTTTTATCGGATATATAATGCTGATCTCAAGGATGAAGGAGATTCAGCGTGTGTTCATGTACCACGGTGCGGAGCATAAATGCATCAACTGCATCGAGCATGGACTGGAATTGAATGTGGAAAATGTACGGAAAAGCTCCAAGGAGCACAAACGTTGCGGCACAAGCTTTCTGATGTTTGTCGTGATCATCAGCGTGATCCTGTTTTTGTTTATCCGTGTGGATTCTCATGCATTGCGACTGGTGCTGCGACTGGTACTGATTCCGGTGATCGCAGGCGTATCCTATGAGCTGCTGCGTGCGGCAGGACGCAGTGACAATCCGGTGATCAACCTGATCAGTAAGCCGGGACTGTGGATGCAGGGACTGACCACAAAGGAGCCGGATGACGACATGATCGAAGTCGGTATTGCGTCCGTGGAGGCTGTGTTTGACTGGAGAAGTTACATTGCAGAAATCCGTGCGGAAGAAGGCATTTCGGAGGAAATCAATGCTGAAACAAACTCTGAAGATGCCGGGCAGAAAGTACAGGAGAAAAAGCCATGACATACCGGGAAGCGAGAATGCAGGCAGCTGAGCTGCTGAAAGCTGCTGGTGTGGAAAATGAAGCGGCAGAAAGCTGGTTTCTTATGGAGGCTGCCTGCCAGATCAGCCGCAGTTTTTATCTGCTGCATGAGCGGGATAAGATGAATTCGGAACAGGAAAAGGCTTATCTGGAACTGACGGAAAAACGCTGTCAGCGGATGCCGTTGCAGTATCTGACCGGAGAACAGGAGTTTATGGGACTGCCTTTTGCAGTGAATGAACATGTACTGATTCCGCGTCAGGATACGGAAGTGCTGGTAGAAGAAGCTATTCAGATCTTAAAAAATGAAATGCCGGATGCGAAAGTCCTGGATCTGTGCACCGGTTCCGGATGCATTGGAATCAGCATTCAGTCTTTTTGCCCGGAGACAAAAGTGACCGGGGCAGATATTTCGGAAAAAGCACTGCAGGTGGCAAAACACAATGCATTGCAGAATCAGGTGCCGGTGAACTTTGTTCAGAGTGATCTGTTTTCGGAGATTTCCGGCAAATTTGATATGATCGTATCGAATCCGCCTTATATTCCGAGCAAAGTGATCGATACACTGATGCCGGAAGTACGTGACCATGAGCCGATGGGAGCACTTGACGGAAAAGAGGACGGGCTTTATTTTTACCGGAAGATCACGGAGGAGAGCGCTGCTCATCTGATGGATGGAGGCTATCTGCTGTATGAGATTGGTTACGATCAGGCAGAAGCAGTCAGCGGATTTATGAAAGAACATGGATTTAATGATATAGAAGTGATTCGCGATCTGGCGGGACTTGACCGGGTTGTGAGAGGAAGGAGATAACTATGTTTGACAGACTGGAAGATACACTGGTACGTTTTGAAGAACTGCTCAGTATGCTGAGTGAGCCGGATGTGGCAAATGATCCGAAACGTTTCCAGAAACTGATGAAGGAGCAGGCAGACCTGGCTCCGATCGTAGAAGCATACAAACAGTACAAAGAAAATAAACAGAACATTGAGGACAGTCTTGCCATGCTGCAGGAGGAGAGCGATGAGGAACTTCGCGAGCTTGCAAAAGAAGAGCTGGCTGAGTCCAAAGAGAAAGTAGAAGAATTAGAGCAGAAATTAAAAATCCTTCTGCTTCCGAAAGACCCGAACGATGATAAAAACGTTATCGTAGAGATCCGTGCAGGTGCCGGTGGAGATGAGGCCGCACTGTTTGCAGCAGAAATCTACCGTATGTATGTACATTATGCAGAGAGCAAACGCTGGAAAGTTGAGACCATGGACGTGGAGGAAATCGGTATCGGTGGTATGAAGTATGTCAGCTTCATGGTAACCGGCCAGGGCGCTTATTCCTTACTGAAATATGAGAGTGGTGTACATCGTGTACAGCGTGTACCGGAGACAGAGTCCGGCGGACGTATCCATACTTCCACCATCACTGTTGCAATCATGCCGGAGGCAGAGGAAGTAGATGTACAGATTGATATGAACGACTGTAAATTCGATGTATTCCGTGCATCCGGAAACGGTGGACAGTGTGTCAACACAACTGACTCCGCTGTTCGACTGACACATATCCCGACAGGTATTGTAATTTCCTGCCAGGATGAGAAATCTCAGTTGAAAAACAAAGATAAAGCATTAAAAGTACTTCGTGCAAAACTGTACGATATGGAATGCCAGAAAGCACATGATGCTGAGGCAGAGGCAAGAAGAAGTCAGGTCGGAACCGGAGACCGTTCCGAGAAAATCCGTACTTACAACTTCCCGCAGGGACGTGTGACAGATCATCGTATCAAACTGACACTGTATCGTCTGGAGTCCATCATGAATGGTGATATTCAGGAAATCATTGATGCACTGATTGCGGCTGATCAGGCAGCAAAACTTGCAAAGATGAATGAAAATTAATATTATCCCAGGGCAAACACTTTTATCCAGTTTTAGGGCAAAAGTTTTATCCAGTGAGAAAAATAAACATCAAGTAAAAACGTGAAAAACTAAGAATAACCTTGAGGAATTGTAAAAAAGCAGTTCCCCAAGGTTTTTTTGTACTTGTTTAGCAGTTTTATGTGACTTACTGATAATGGAGAACGCGGAAAGCCTTATTTTATGCGGGTTTCAGAGATTGGGAAATGGAATGAAACGGTAATTTCATCGGAAAATTAAAACCCAAAAAGAAGCAGAAAAATATGTGTTGAGTGATTATATCAATGCAAAATATGAAAATGTCATGGAATGATATCAGATATGTTTGGGATTTGCAGAGGATAAAAACTTTGCCCCGAAACAGGATGAAAGCGAGTGCCCTATGACATAGAGTATTTTGGAATATGCGTTTTTGGGAAACTTTTAAATTCTAGGAAAACCTCTGGAACACCAGTAAAATCAATACTTTGCGACAATTCCCTGTTTCCGCACAAAGAATGTTTTTGGGAAAATAAATCCTCAGAAATTCATTTTTGGGA
>CAVKTR010000077.1:0-8523 GCA_963659325.1 Dysosmobacter segnis | reverse complement strand
GCTTTTGGGAATTGCGAAATATCAGGAGGTGCTGCTATGCGCAGGAAAGGTTACAAAGGTAGATGCGAAAAGAAAAGTTTAGGCAAGAGTCAGAATGTATGCAGAACTTATAATGAAATACAGTCTGTTTATGCAGACATGCTTCAGAACGACAATAACATACAGGAAATCAGATGTAATGTACTGTTAGATGGTTTATCAGAGGGAGATTATACATCAGACTTTGTGTGTGTCAAAACAGATGGAGATTTGATGGTCAGAGAATGTGTGTTTCGTAAATTCTTGAAAAAGCCTATGACGGTAAAACTCCTGGATGCTTCAAGAGATTACTGGATCAATCATGGTGTGTCAGATTGGGGGATTGTCATTGATGAAGAATAGAATTGAGAAACAGAAAAATCAATTATTACAGCATGGTGATCAGATTATAAGAGTTCTGAACATGGAAGATGACAGAGTATTTATCATTGATTGTATCAAGAAAACTATGCCAGTCTGGACGGATGCAGGATCATTAAAAGAATACGTTCCCTGTTCTGAAGATACATTACAGGAAATCACAGATACGTTTCTGGTTGACTTTGAAAGTCTGGATGCAGAGAGCAGAAAGACCGCATATGAAAGATATACAATGATTGCCCCTCTGCTGCCTTTTATATCAGATCAGAAAAAGCGTAAAGAACTATATTGCGACTCATTAGGAAATCTGCTGTCAGAATATCCTTCATTTTACCAGTTCCGTTACCTTTACAGGAAAACGAAGAAGATGCAGACATACTATATTTCCAGAGATGGATTAAAAAATTATCAGAAGAACAACAGAGCATTATTAGGAGATGGTATACAGGAATATGCATCTTCTGTAGGTATGGGGATGTTGGATGCGACTGTATGTGATATTTACCTTGTTAATGAAGCTGGTAATCTGGTAGGCAGACCGATATTGACCGCCTGCATAGACGCATACAGTTCTCTGTGTTGTGGTTTTCCTTATCATGGGAAGGTGGTGTGTATTCACTTAGAGGATTAATGCTGAATATCATTTCAGATAAACAGGAATGGTGCAGTCAATACGGCATCAGCATTGAACAATCACAGTGGGATGTAAATAAACTTCCTGCAATCTTTGTAACTGATATGGGTTCTGAATATAAATCAGAGAACTTTGAACAGATAACAGAACTGGGAGTAACGGTAGTAAACCTTCCGTCTTACAGACCAGAACTAAAGGGAGCAGTGGAGAAATTCTTTGATCTTGTGCAGAATACCTATAAGCCACATCTGAAGGGGAAAGGTGTAATAGAACCAGATTATCAGGAGAGAGGGGCACATGATTACAGAAAAGATGCGTGTCTGACTATGACAGATTTTGAGAAGGTTATTTTACGGTGCATCATTTATTATAACTCACAGCGGATTATAGAAAACTTCCCATACACAAAAGATATGATCCAGAATCAGATACAACCGTTTGCAAGCAGTATCTGGGAGTGGGGAAAATCTCAGTCTGGAGCTAATTTAATTTCTGTCAGTAAAGCGCAGATTATATTAACGCTTCTTCCGCGGACAACGGGTAAGTTTTCAAGATCTGGACTCAAAGTAAATAAAATGCGTTATAAGCATGAGAATTTCACAGAAAAATATCTTGTCGGTGGAGAGGTAACAGTTGCTTATAATCCAGATGATGTGACAGCGGTGTGGTTGATGAAAAGAAGGGTGATATTATGGCATATGTTCTCACAAATGGAGATTATTATATAAGAATGACTGAAACTGGCAGGACTGTAAAAACACAGAACATAAATGAAGCAAGGGTTTATGTAACCGCTGATAAAGCAAAAGAGAGATTGCTGAAAGCACCAGGAAAGACAAAAGGTTATTATATAAAAGATACAGAGACAAATACAAAGTATGAATTTAACAGAAGCAAAGGAAGAGTAAAATTTCCCAAAGAAGTGCGGAAATTAATATATAATACGGCAAAAGGCAGATGCGTATTGTGTGGTAGAAAAATAACATATGATAAAATGACGCTGGATCACATTGTGCCGCTTGCTATGAACGGCGAAGATGACGTAAGGAATATTCAATGTACTTGTGAGGCCTGTAATCTTTTCAAGGGTTCAGTTCTGCCGGAAGACTTCATGGATAGGATAAGTGATATTTTTTGGTATCAGATGGAGAAAAAAGAAGGGAAAAAATTATTGAAGAAAATCATGCATATACTATTAAATAAAATAGCATAAGGGAAAGAGTGCTGTTTCTGGCACTCTTTATGTACCCATAGTTTTTATTGAAAAAATCGAGGAGGTGTTATATACTTATTATGAAAATGTATTTAAAAACGGAGGGTTACATTTTGGCTTCTGCGACTGAAAAACAAAAAGACAGTTTAAAAGAGTACATGAAAAAAATTAAAGATATAAAAATAAGGGTTCCAGAGGAATATTTGCAACCTATAAAAGATCATGCGAAATCAAAGGGAATGAGTGTAAATCAATTAGTGATCTCATTGCTTGAGAAGGACATGGGAATAGATATTCTCACGGTAAGGGAACAGAATAAACAAAATAAAGATAACTAATTGTATAATAAGAACTATATATTTACCTGAAAAATTGAAGGAGGTATGACTTATGACAGCATTAAGACAAAATGCAATGATGGAATTGGAAAAAATACCGGAAGATAAGCTGACCTTTATTATCCAGATTATGCAAGGAATCAATGGCTTGTATAATGATCCTAAAGCTGAAAAGAAAGCAGCATTTGCAAGAATTGAAGAATTAAAGAAAAAGAGAAAAGGCGTTGTTATTGACTATGATGCTGAATTAGCATCTTATCGGGAGTCTAAATATGGTAAATAAAATTTTAATTGACACGAATGTCTTACTTGACTATTTAGTTGAGAGAGAACCGTTTTATGAAGATGCAAAAAATGTGGTTCTCACTTGTACAGAGGGAAATACACGTGGATGTATTGCGGCGCATTCAATCCCAAATATGTTTTTTATATTAAGAAAAGAATTCAGTTCAGAAGAACGCAGGCAGTTGCTTTCTAATCTCTGTGAAATTTTCGATGTTGAAGGAATAGACAAAGACAAATTATTAGTTGGCTTAAAAAATGAAAATTTCTCAGATTTTGAAGATTGTCTGCAAATGGAGTGTGCCAAAAATTATGGAGCTGAATATATTGTGACAAGAAATATATCAGATTTTTCTTCATATATGATGCTGTATCTGAAAATGCAGAAGCAGAACCACAGGAAATTCTCAAAATAATAAAAGAATAATAGCGTAAAAGTGTAAGATACCTTATAATGGATGACAGGGTATCTTACTTTTTTGCAAAAGTGAAAAAATAAGATTTGACAAAAATGTTTGGAAAAGAGGTTGAATGACAGTGATTCGTTTCGCACAGGAAAAAGATCTGGAGAAAATACAGGAAATATATGCATATGCCCGTAAATTTATGGCAGAACATGGCAATCCAACCCAGTGGGGACAGACACGTCCGACGGAGGAGACGTTACGAAAGGATATCGAAAAAGAACAATTATATGTAATAGAAGAAGGAAATCGGCTTCAGGGAGTATTTGCATTGATCATTGGAGAAGATTCGACCTATAGAAATATCGAACAGGGCGGCTGGAGAGATGACAGCATGTATGGAACGATTCACCGGATCGCTTCTGCACCAGATGCGCATGGCATCATGGCGCAGGTGCTTGCCTTTGCATGGAAAAAAATCCAGCATTTACGGATTGATACCCATGAGAACAATCAGGTGATGCAGCATTTGATCCTGAAAAATGGATTTGAAAAATGCGGTATTATTTATGTTGACGATGGAAGCCCAAGAGTTGCATTTGAAAAAATATCTGATGCAAAAGTGACAGAGCAAAAAGGTTCCACAGAAGAAGCAACTTTGGATGAAGCAGATAGAGCGGCATCCTCAGAAGTGAATACGAAAATCCAGATCCGCATTGCGACACCTTATGACGCAAGAGAGATTCTGGATATTTATGCACCGTATATTTTAGAGACTGCAATTACTTTTGAATATGAAGTACCAATACTTGCGTCGTTTACACGCAGGATCGAGCAGACTCTGGTGAAATATCCATATCTGGTGGCAGAGCAAAACGGCCAGATCGTCGGATATGCCTATGCCGGTCCGCTGCATGCGCGGGCTGCCTATGACTGGGCCGTAGAGACATCTATTTATGTAAAAATGGATGTGAAGGGACGTGGAATTGGAAAAAAATTGTATGCTGCGTTGGAAGAAGCTTTGCGTAAGCAGCGTATCGTTTGTGTAAATGCCTGCATTGCCTATCCGGATCAGGAAACGGATGCTTATCTGACAAAAGATAGCGTGGCGTTTCATGAACATCTTAGTTACAAAATGGTTGGAGAATTTCATCAGTGTGCTTACAAATTTGATCACTGGTACAATATGGTATGGATGGAAAAAAGTCTGTGCGAGCGACCGGAGAAACCGGAACCAATGATCTGGTTCTCACATCTGCGAAAATAAAAATTTTATATCAGATGTTGTTCTACATCTGATATAAATGTTGGCTTGCTGTCTGCTGTTGAATATGCTATACTGAAACAGTGTGAAACCGCTGACAAAAATGAGGTTTCAGAAAGAAAAATAAGATAGAAAACAAGTGTTTTTATAGAGATTCTCAAGAGATATAAAAGAGCCTGTAAAGATACTTGTGAAGAAATAAAAGGAAGTATAAGATGAAGTTAATTTCATGGAATGTAAATGGTTTGCGCGCCTGTGTACAGAAAGGGTTTCTTGATTTCTTTCATGAGGTAGACGCAGATATTTTTTGTGTACAGGAGACAAAGCTCCAGGAAGGGCAGATTCAGCTTGACCTGGAAGGCTATGAGCAGTATTGGAACTATGCGGAGAAAAAAGGCTATTCCGGAACGGCGGTATTTACGAAAAAGACGCCGCTGTCTGTCCGGTATGGAATCGGGATTGAGGAGCATGACCATGAAGGCCGTGTGATCACGCTGGAATATGAGAATTTTTTCTTTGTGACCGTGTATACGCCGAATTCCCAGAGTGAGCTGGCACGTTTGGATTATCGTATGAAATGGGAAGATGATTTCCTTGCTTATATCAAATCTCTGGAGGAGACAAAGCCGGTGATTTATGCTGGTGATCTGAATGTAGCGCATCAGGAGATTGATCTGAAAAACCCGAAGACAAACCGCAAAAATGCCGGATTTACGGATGAGGAGCGGGAGAAGTTTTCAACGGTCCTTTCAAAGGGAATGATCGATACATTTCGTTATTTTTATCCGGAACAGACAGGAATCTATTCATGGTGGTCTTACCGGTTTAAAGCCCGGGAGAAGAATGCCGGATGGAGAATTGATTATTTTGTGACTTCAGAGGCTCTGAAGGAAGAACTGCAGGACGCGAAGATCCATACGGAAGTGTTTGGGTCAGATCACTGCCCGGTAGAGTTAGATATTAATATGGAATGGTAGGGATGGCAGATGCAGAAAGAACGACAGACAGAACGAAGAAAGATGGAAGATGAGAAGAAGCGCACCGCAAGAAAAGAAGTGTTCAGCTGGGTGCGGATGTTTGCAATTGTGATCATAGTTGTGTTTGTACTGACACAGTTTATTATCATCAATGCAAAAATTCCTTCCGGTTCCATGGAAAATACAATTATGACACATGACCGGCTGATCGGATTCCGATTTGCCTACTGGTTTGATGAACCGCAGCGTGGCGATATCATCCTGTTTGAGTATCCGGTGGATGAAAAACAGATTTATATTAAGCGTGTGATCGGACTTCCGGGTGAGACGGTAGAGATCCGCGACGGACATGTTTACATTGACGGATCGGATGAACCGTTACAGGAAGATTATCTGAAAGAGGAGTGGACCTGGGAAAACGATGGTTATACCTTTGTGGTTCCGGAGGGTTGCTACTTTGTAATGGGGGATAACCGAAATGATTCCGAGGATGGCCGTCTCTGGGCTGGGGAGGCTCTCAAGGCCGGCGTTGCATCGACACCGGAGGAGGCTGAGAAATACAGCTATGTACGAAAAGATCAGATCAAGGGAAAAGCAATTTTTAAATATTATTCAAAATTTGCTATTTTGAAATAGAAAATGACAGCATACAGTTGCGGAAAGGAACACAAAAAATGGCAGAATCAATGAAAGACTTCGAAAAAGAACTGGAAGAATCCTACAAAGTAATGGGTGATGGTGAGAAAGATACCGATACACTGCTTGCATGGGAGAAAATCAAAGAATTATATGAGAATCAGGAGACTTTGACCGTTACAGTTTCCGGTATTGTAAACAAAGGTGTGATCGCACTGGTTGAGGGAGTACGCGGATTTATCCCGGCTTCCAGACTGAGCTTAAGCCATGTGAATGATCTGAATCCATGGCTTGGCAAAGAACTGCAGGTTCGTATCATCACAGCAGATGCAGAGAATGACAAACTTGTATTATCTGCAAGAGAGATTTTAAAAGAAGCCCGCGATGCAGAGAAAAAATTAAAAGTTGCTGAGATCAAAGAGGGGGAAGTGCTGACCGGGAAAGTTGAGACGATCAAAGATTACGGCGCATTTGTAGACCTTGGAGACGGTGTGTCCGGACTGGTACACATTTCCCAGATTTCCCTGGATCGTATCAAACATCCTTCTGTAGTTCTGAAAGAAGGACAGGAAGTTCAGGTGAAAGTCATTGGAAATAAAGATGGCAAGATCAGCCTGAGCATGAAAGCCCTGCTTCAGGAAAAACAGGAAGAGGAAGAAGTACATGTTGTGATTCCGGAAGCAGAAGAGATCGGAACTTCTATGGGAGATCTGCTGAAAAACTTTAAGTTTTAACAAATGGGAAGAAGTTCCCGGCTTTAACTGCGAAAAATGATAAACAGCAGGGAGCCGATAATGTTTTGATTTTTGAAAGAAACAGGAGGTTACTCATGGCAGCGAACAAGCTTGTGCGTGAACCTGGAAAGTATTTTGACTGCACATCCATGCATGGAAAATGGTGTACGATCACACTGGTCGGACAGGATGTGGGGTATGCCCGGGTGGGAATCATTTCCTCCGGAAAAGATTATATTTTGTTCCAATTCCGTGATAAAAAGGGACTGGTGGCGAAAGCCTATGTCAAACATATCGTGGAGATTAAAATGAATGAGCGGAAGCTGAGAAAGGAACAGGAACTGGTCGTTCAAGAATGGGATGACAGTGTAAATCCGTTTACCTGGTTCCTTGACAAACGTTGTGATATTCACATTCATCAGACACGGTTGTTTGAGGCAAGTCCTGGATTTTTCCGGGCAAAGATCATGTTTGTCGGAGAGAATATCATTCGAATCCGTGAAAACAGCAAAGATTACAATCTGAACCAGTTTATGATCTGTGGGATGATGGAGAGTTGAGAGGGTAGAAACAATGGAGAACGAGAAAAAAACAGTCGCACCGGAATTTACAAATGAGGCTGTTGAGACAGCGATGAAAGCATTTCTGGGTGAAAAAACAAATGAAAATATGGCAAAACTGATGCAGGTGATGAAAGATGCAAGATTTCTGGTTCCTGCAGATTTCCCACCTGAGATTAAAAAACAGGTGATTGAAAAAGCAAAACGTGGAGAAAAAATTGATGTGAAATCAGCACCGCGTATGCTGCCGATCATTGTTCAGAATCAGAAAGGGGAGCATTTTGCACCGGCATATACATCCAGATCACAGATGAAAGAAGATGTAAAATATCCGGCAATTCTGAATGTAACCATCGATGAACTGCTTCGTATCGGTTCTGCACCAAAGCTGGATCTGAAAGGCATCATCGTAAATCCGGATACAGATAAAATGATCCTGCATCCGAAATTTATTGATGCGATGAAGAAGGTGAAAGCAGCGCAGGCACGGGCCGCACAGCAGCCAAAACAGCCGCAGCAGGGACAGGCTGGCACACCACAGGGAAAACCGCAGGTGAAAGAGTTCAAGATGAGTCGTATGCAGTTTGAACTGTATGCCCGCAGAACCTGTGAATGGGGAATTATCCCGCGTGTTGTATACAAAGAAAATGCAGAGTTCATGAAGAAACTGGAAGAGCAGCAGGGCAGATTTATGGCAACATTGTACCGTCAGCCATATGGAGATAAGCTGCCGTGTCCATACTCTGAAAAAGATTTCGATGTCATGATCCTGAATATCGATGATGAGACCTGTGTGGCAAGCATTGAGCTTCCAAAACAGAATATGGCACCGCAGATGGCACATTCCATGTACATTGTATGGAATCCACAGAATAATGAGATGCGTTATTTCACCATTGAGCAGGGAATGCAGAATCAGGATAACGTACTCTGCGGCGTAAATGCTGACGGAAAACGTGAGGAGCTTCAGACTGCTCCGCCTACCGGAAGTGAAATTTCCGCAGTGCTGGATCTGGTTCGTGAAGAGCGGGAAGAAGCACAGGAATAAAATACTTGAATAATTTTTACATAGCTGATATAAT
>CAVKTR010000076.1:0-14101 GCA_963659325.1 Dysosmobacter segnis | reverse complement strand
ATTTGAACCTGCGACCTCTGCGTCCCGAACGCAGCGCTCTACCAAACTGAGCCACGCATCGTTATTTTATTTTCTGTAGTGCACCGCCGCGCTACTTGATATATAATACAGAAAAAGGTGTTGTTTGTCAACACCTTTTTTTATTATTTCCCAAAATAATTGTTGATTCCCTGTAACAGGCCTTCTGCCTGAGTATTTAACGTACTGTCACTGTGATCGGAACATGCATTTCCAAGTTCCATATCAACAGACGGTATCGTACTGTAGGATGTCTGCGTCAGGTCAATGCTCATGCTTCCGCCACCATTAATCTTGCAGCCCTGCGCCCGCAGGCCATCTACCAAGGATGCACCCAATGCATTGTGCTGCTGCCAGTGAGATGCCACCGGCTCCATCCCTTTAATTCCGTCAGGTACAGAAATGTAAAAGCTTCCCTTATCATAGCTCAGACCATCACCATCCCAGTGTAAGGAAATATGACAGTCTGCCACATTATTGCAGATGACTGTTCGGGCCACATTGTCAAGCTGTACATCAGAGCCATCACGCACCATCAGCACATCATAACCAGCTGCCAGCAGCTTATCCCGAAGGATTTCTGCCATGCGCAGCGTCACGCTGCTCTCTGTGGCGCCATCATTAAATGTCATTCCGCCGGAAACTGCAGTTGCTTTCGTTGCACCAGCTGCAGTACTTCCACCGGTTGTTTTGGCTGAGCCATCCGGATGACATAAAGTTTTAACACTGCTTCCACCGGAAGTTCCGTGTCCTGCGTTGACGCCAACAACGAATCCATTTCGATTTCCAGATGCCTTATACATCACAGCTGCTCCGGAATGAATCGCTGAGTGGTCCGCATACTGCCAGCTTCCGTCCAGATAAATCTCCTGACGGTCAGCGTAGCTTACCGGCGCACTCTGTATCGGTTCCTGACTGCTGTTATCCTGAGGGGCTTCCTGTTCCGGCTCCTGCGTCTGTGTATCCTCTGTATTTTGTGTAATGTCGCCCTGCACTTCCTCTGATTCCGGAAGTTCCACCTGCTCTGGCTGTTCTTCTGACAGATTCGATGTTTCTTTCTCGGAAATACTGGTTTCCGCGCCATTTTCACTTGTAACGCTCTGTACATGATTCGAAGATACTTCTTTTTTCCCACAAGATGACAGCCCAACTGCTAATACTCCCGCCAAAGCTAACACCATTAGTCTTTTTTTCATAATATATTATTTTTCCTGACATCCCGGGCAATGTCTTGCCAGATGCTCATCAATCAGCTGTTTTAAAGTTACGCTATCTACGTAATCCGAGATAACTTTATACATGCCTTCCCAGAAACCTACTGTCGCGCAGTCATGATAACGCTCACACTCATTTTCCGGGGTCTCCAGACACGCAATCGGTGCAAAACTTCCCTCGATGGCACGTAAAATCTCTCCGGCTGTATACTTGTCCGCTTTTCTGCTGAGACGATATCCGCCCTGTGCACCACGCACACTTCGTACCAGTCCGGCACGATGAAGCGGTGTTACGATCTGCTCCAGATATTTGATGGAAATATTCTGACGTGCAGAAATGTCTTTCAGTGAAATATATTTATCTTCGCCGCCGTTAACACCAAGGTCAACCATCAGACGCAGCGCGTATCTTCCTTTTGTTGATACTTTCATGTTGCTTCCTCCTTGCAATCTATACCATAGCTGCTCAAGTTGGATACAATACTGTTCCTTCCTTTTCCCTATGGATTCTGTAAAATAAATTTATTATATTTCATTATATTCCTACATGATATATAGTATTTATTTTAATATAATTTTCAAATTCTTGCAAGGCGGGAATTTTCTCAAAAAAGCATCGGAATGTCTGTTATCCCAAACCATTCCGATGCCGTGTTCTTTCTATATATATTATTTCTTTGCAAATGCGCCTGCGCCAAGTATCCGCTCTGCATTTTCCACCCGCTCTTTTGTCGGCGGCTTAATGCCTTCTAGCGGATACGGAATCCCCAGATTTTCCCATTTGAATACACCCAACGTGTGATACGGAAGCACTTCCACCCGTTCCACGTTTTTCAGTGTATGGATAAAATCTGCCAGACGATGCAGATACTCGTCTTTGTCGTTTCGCTCCGGCACAAGGACATGACGGATCCACACCGGTTTTCCCATATCGGACAGCTCCCGCGCCATGGCAAGAATATTGTCGTTTGGCTGACCGGTCAGTTCCAGATGACCTTCCGGATCAATATGCTTGATATCCAGCAGAATCAGATCTGTATACTGCATCAGTTCTTTCCATTTTGAATAGAAAGGTTCTTTTGTGGTAAACGGATTTGCACTGGTATCTAATGTGGTGTGAATTCCCTTTTCCTTTGCCTTGCGGAACAGTTCTGTCACGAAATCGATTTGAAGCAGCGGTTCGCCGCCACTGACAGTAATACCGCCCTTCTGTTTCCAGTAAGTGCGGTATCGACAGGCTTTTTCCAAAAGCTGATCTGCTGTGTACGGCTGCCTGTTCTTCATTTCCCAGGTGTCCGGGTTATGGCAGAACTGGCAGCGCATGGCACAGCCGGAAAGGAAAATCACATAACGCACTCCCGGTCCGTCTACGGAACCGAAACTTTCCAGGGAGTGAACGTAGCCTGTGATTTTTTCCATAATTTCCTCCTATTATACAATAAGATGCCTGTCGGATATCGCAGGATATTCATCCTACTTTTATCCTCATATCTCGGGCGGATCCCAAAGTCATCGTTCCACTCATGTGCAAGCACATCGTGGACCTTGACTTTTGTCTCCTGGCATCTTACATACGATCGTGGCAAGTACGTGAGATTACATCCATCTGCTGCTCTCTCGTCAGATCGATGAATTTAACAGCGTATCCTGATACACGGATGGTGAAGTTTGCGTACTCTTCTTTCTCCGGATGCTCCATAGCATCGATCAGTTTCTCTACGCCGAATACGTTTACGTTCAGGTGATGTGCACCCTGATCGAAGTATCCGTCCAGAACATTTACCAGGTTATCTACACGCTCAGCCTCATCATGTCCCAGGGCACCCGGGTTGATGGTCTGTGTATTGGAGATACCATCCAGTGCTTCTTCATATGGAAGTTTTGCAACAGAGTTCAAGGATGCTAATAAGCCGTTCTGCTCTGCACCGTAGGATGGGTTTGCTCCAGGTGAAAGCGGAGCACCTGCTTTTCTTCCATCTGGAAGAGAACCGGTTGCTTTACCATATACAACGTTGGATGTAATGGTCAGGATAGAAGTTGTCGGCTCGGAATCACGGTAGGTATGGCAGTATTTCAGTTTACTCATGAATGTGCGCAGTAACCATACAGCGATCTCGTCTGCTCTCTCATCATCGTTTCCGTATTTCGGGAAATCACCGGTTGTCTCGAAGTCAACTACGATTCCGCTCTCGTCACGAATTGTTTTTACTTTTGCATATTTGATCGCGCTTAAGGAGTCTACGACATGTGAGAATCCTGCGATACCTGTTGCGAATGTACGGCGTACATCCGTATCGATCAGCGCCATCTCAGCTGCTTCATAATAATATTTATCATGCATGTAATGGATCATATTCAGGGTACCTACATAGAGGTGAGCCAGCCAGTCCATCATAACATCATATTTCTTCATTACCTCGTCATAATCAAGGTACTCGGATGTGATCGGTGCATATTCCGGCGCAACCTGATCATGAGTTCTCTCATCCACACCACCGTTGATTGCGTAAAGTAAGCATTTTGCAAGGTTTGCACGAGCGCCAAAGAACTGGATCTCTTTACCTGTCTCTGTTGCAGATACACAGCAGCAGATGGAGTAATCATCGCCCCATACCGGACGCATTACATCATCGTTCTCGTACTGGATAGAACTTGTCTCAACAGAAATATGAGCTGCATATTTTTTGAAGTTCTCCGGTAAATGAGAAGAATATAATACCGTAAGGTTTGGCTCCGGAGCCGGTCCCATGTTTTCAAGTGTGTGCAGGAAACGGTAGTCTGTCTTTGTAACCTGATGGCGGCCGTCCATGCCGATACCTGCTACTTCCAGTGTGGCCCAAACCGGATCGCCGGAGAACAGCTGGTTGTAAGACTCGATTCTTGCAAATTTTACCATACGGAATTTCATAGTCATATGGTCGATGAGCTCCTGTGCTTCTTCCTCTGTCAGAACACCGTTTTTCAGATCTCTTTCAATATAGATATCAAGGAAAGTAGAAACACGGCCAACACTCATAGCTGCACCATTCTGTGTCTTGACAGCTGCAAGGTATCCGAAGTATAACCACTGAACTGCCTCTTTTGCATTTTTTGCCGGCTGTGAAATATCATAGCCGTAAATAGCAGCCATCTCTTTCATGCCTTTTAATGCACGGATCTGATCTGCGATCTCTTCTCTTAACTGGAAGTCACCACGACGCATACCCTGACGGTTTGTTGCGGCAAAATCTTTCTGTTTGAACTCGATCAGTTTGTCGATACCGTACAGAGCTACTCGACGGTAGTCACCAACGATACGTCCACGTCCGTAAGTATCCGGAAGACCTGTTAAAATTTTGTTGTGTCTTGCGACTTTCATTTCCGGTGTATAAATATCAAATACTGCCTGATTGTGAGTTTTGTGGTATTTTGTAAAAATCTCATGAATTTTTTCGCTTGGCTCATATCCGTACATTCTGCAGGATTCCTCAGCCATCTTAATTCCACCATACGGCATAAATGCACGTTTCAGCGGTTTGTCTGTCTGGAGGCCAACAACCTGCTCCAGATCTTTTAATTCCTCATCGATGTATCCAGGGCCATAAGCTGTCAGGGAAGTAACAACTTCTGTCTCCATATCCAGAACGCCGTTTTTCGCACGCTCTGCTTTCTGTAATTCCTGAAGTTTGCCCCACAGACGGTTGGTTGCCTCTGTCGCCCCTGCCAGAAACTCCTCATCTCCATCATACTGAGTGTAGTTGTTCTGAATAAAGTCACGGACATTTACTTCCTCTTTCCACAAACGTCCTTCAAATCCATTCCACTGTTCAAATTCCTTCATGATCGTCCTCACTTTCTGGTTAGTAACTATTAATCATTTCCACGGCCATAGAATAACAGACTTGTATACAGAACACAATACCTTTTTGTTAAATTTTTATCATTATCAACTCTTGTTTTAAGAAAAAAACAGCCCGAATCTACTCAAAAAAGTAAATTCAGGCTGAATTCCCTATATTTTCCTATCCCTATCTCAATTTTATCCAGTTTTTCTTCTGCTGTTCTTGTTATTTTTTTATCAACAACACATTTCACATATCAAATACGCTTATACAAATCGAATATGAACAGTTTCGAAACTGATGATGAAATCATGTTAAGCAAGACGGTAGATTAATTTTCGTCGGATTTTCTGCATCTGCCCCGTCCCCGTGAGTGTGTCTGAGCTTGCTGTTTTTGCAAGCGAGTTCGCGGAAGGGGACGGAGATAAGCGATGCAGGAAATACAGAAAATTATTTGTGTCTGCGTACATGATTTCATCACAGTTCGAAACGTCCGTCCATCAAAACTTAGAAATTCTCATCAATATAATCTGCGATTGCCTCACCAGCCATACGTCCGGAGTTAATAGCAAATCCCATGGTGTTTCCGCACAGTGTAAAGTTATAACTATCACCATAGATGGTATTTGCATCGGATCCGGCACTGTAAAGTCCCGGGATCGGTTTCAGATCTGCATCCATAACTTCGCCGTATTTGTTGATTCTGACACCACCGACTGTTCCATAAGCAGCAATGTAGTATTTACCTACAAGGTAGCCGCCCTTACCTGTGATCGGGTGCAGATACTCATGTTTTTTGTGGAACTGAGAATCGTATCCCTCATCACACATATCGTTGTAGTCATCCAGAGTCTCCTCCAGTTTGTCAGCATCGATACCAAGTTTCTCAGCCAGCTCTTCGATGGTGTCTGCGCGGAAGAATCCGTCATATCCTTCTTCCTCTGCACGGTCGAACTCAGCGTCAACTGCCAGGAAAGCATCTTCCGGATGAACGATATCGAAGATATCCGGTCCGTTTTTCTTGTAGTTTTTCAGGATTTTGCCATCCATGATGCAGTATCCGTAATGTCCTGGCTGAAGGGACAGAGCGTTTCCTGTGTAAGTTGTGTTACCCATCATGCCCTCGTTCATGAAACGGTCACCATTCTGGTTGATCAGAAGGTTTGGCTGACGAAGAACTGCGTCTAACAGGAACCAGTTCATGTTATCTTTTAACTGATAGATCATCTCGATGTTTGCACCGAATTTCTGTGCGCCTGCATCCCACATCATGTTCAGACCGTCACCGGTTGTACCCGGAACGTTGAATGGGAAGTAGTTCTCCCAGAGGTCATAACCAAAGTTCTCTTTGATCATCTCTTTGTTTGTACCGAATCCACCAGTTGCAACGACTACTGCTTTACCGCGTGCTTCGATCTCTTCGCCGTCTTTGCCAACTGCTTTTACACCAACACATTTGCCATCTTCCATGATCAGGCCGGTTGCCGGTGTCTCAAGGTAGATCTCTGCGCCAAGCTCTTTTGCTTTCTCTGTCATGGCACGAACCATCGGTCCTGCTGCACGAGGTCCGATCACACCGTTCTCCGGTTTTACGATATGCCATGTTGCCTCAGACTCTCTGAAGTAACGGAAAGCGCCTGCGAACTCAACACCCATGTCTTCCAGCCACTCGATGGTATCTGCGGATTTGTTGAAGTATGTCTGAACCAGATCGCTGTCTACACGGTAATGTGTATACTCCATATGTTTGTTCAGAGCTTCGTCTACTGTGATGTCACAGAATGCTTTTTTCTGGTATTTTGTACCGATTCCAAGCGGTCCCATACCCATGTTTGCTGCTCCACCTGTTGTGTTGGATTTCTCAAATACGATTGCTTTCAGGTCGTTCTCACCTGCTGTGATTGCTGCTGCAAGACCTGCAGGACCTGCTGCTACTACAATTACATCTGCTTCCATTGTTTTCATAATGAAATACCTCCATAAAGATTTATTAATAAAAGTCCCATACTGCGGCTGTGCGGATGTGCAAGCTCGCTTGTACAGACGTACAGACATTGGATGGGCTAACCCATATGAACAAGTAGACCGATAGGTCGGATTGTGAATGTGGGTGAGGATTGCGAGAGTATGCTAATACGGAGCAATCCACTTTTATAGCCCATGTTGATTAATCTTAGTGACGTTTTTTGAATTTTCCGCATTTTGTCAGACGGGTCGGCAGCTTCGGCAGACGGCCGTTTGTCTGAATGATCGCGTCATTTTCACAGGCGGAAATACATTTCCCACACTTGGTACACTCGAATTCATCGATCATGTGAATGTATCCGCTCTTGCCTTCGATGGCCTCAGCCGGACAGACATCCGCACATTCCTCACAGCCCTCGCAGAGGTCTGGATCGATGTAAATGCTCATAAATGCAGAACATACATTGTTTGCACATTTTTTCTTCTTGATATGATCTTCGTACTCATTTGCAAAATATTTCAGGGAACCCATCGCAAAATCAGATGCGGTCTGTCCCATGGTACACGGAGTAGAGAATGTCATAGCCTCTCCGATCTCTGTCATCATATCAGTAAACTCTTTTTTGCCCTGTCCTTCAGTAATTTCTTTTACCATAGTGTGAAGCTGGATCAGACCTTCACGGCAGAAAGTACATTTTCCACAGCTCTGCTTACGCTCTGCCAGCAGCACTTCTTCTGTCTCATGGATCATACAGCACTTAGAACCGTAAACAGTGATCACACCGTTTCCGATCTGGGTATCTGCCTCGATCACCAGATCCATGGCGGATGCATCGTACAGTTTTGTACCGATGGCGATGGCTTTCACATCTGCGTCTCCAACCAGATCTGCTACTTTTGTACCAAAAGATACTTTCTGAAGCTCACCCATCTTGCCGTCTTTGCAGACTGCCATGTAAGTACACGGCTCATAGCTGTCTGTAAAAATATCTGCCAGTGCAGCCATGGTCAAAATGTGGTGGAATGCACCGCCGCGGCTTGCTCTGCGGTTGATGATTCCGGTCTGGATCTGGATGCCGTACTCAGCAGCCTGTGCTTCCAGTTCTTTCGCATACTCTGCTTCTTTTGCCGGAATATACAGATACATTTCCTCTGCATTGACTGCCAGCGCTGCAATCGCCATACCTTCCATTACTTTTTTCGGGTCAGCTTTCAGTACTTCCAGCAAAACCCCTGCGATATCCGCATTATTTAAACCTGCAACCACGCGAATCGGATTTGTCTGAAATTCACGTTCTGCATTTACCTGATTCCATTTTTCTGTCACTGCTCTGCGCTCTACACCGAATTCGATCAAGCCGGAAGCAGCAGTTTTTGCCAGAATATCTTCAACACTCATGTTTTTTGCATTTTCTAAAGCACTCATCTGTCTTACGCCTCCTTCTGATTAGAATACTCGGTCCACAGTCTGGACGGATGGATCTGAAGTCTTAAGTCACACTGCAGGCAGCGGCTTGCCTCGCCGCAGATATCCGCATCGCAGATACCATGGTCAACTTCATTGAAATTGTCCTGTCTCTCTGCCGCCGGAGTTACCTGAGTCTTGGTACGTCCAAGGTAACCAAAGCCTTCTACTTTACCGATCTTCGGATCTGCATGCTGCTCTGGAGCAAGTGTCTCGCTGATGTCTCCGTCGCCACCCAGATATTTATCAATTTCAACCGCTGCATCACGGCCGGATGCAATGGCAAGGATTACAGATTTTGTTCCGTATACAACGTCACCGGCTGCGAATACGCCTTCAGTCTCAGTTGCAAGGGAATTTTCTTTTACTACAATGCTGTTTGCTCTGCCTAAGGTCAGACCCGCTTCTTCTGTCAGATCCGGTCTCTGGCCGGTTGCAAAAATAACAGTGTCTGCATCAATGTGATGCTCGCTGCCTTCCTCTTTCTCGATGATGGCTCTGCGGTTCTCATCAAAAGTAAAGGATTTTACATTCATAAAGTCAACACCTGTAACAGCGTCAGTTCCTGTGATACGCTCGAAAGTCTGTGCCGGATGTACGAAGATGCCTTCTTCTTTTGCCTGCTCGATCTCTTCATCATCTGCAGTCATGGCTTCTCTTGCCTCCAGACAGGCCAGATGGATTTCTTCTGCGCCCAGACGTTTTGCAGTTCTTGCACAGTCGAAAGCTACGTTACCACCACCGAGAACGATGATGCGTTTGCCCATTCCGGTCTCCTGACCAAGACTTGCGTTGCGCAGGAAATCAATATTTAACAGAACACCCGGAAGTTCGCTGCCTTCCATCGGAAGACGGACACCTTTGTGCGCACCGATGGTCATTAAGACTGCATCGTACTCTTTCATTAATTCAACCGGTTTTTCCACTTTTGTATTTGTCTCGATGACTACGCCCTGATCCTCGATCACTTTTGCTTCCTGTGCAACGATCTCCCGGGGAAGTCGGTAGGACGGGATTCCGTAGGACATCATACCACCAACGGTCGGAAGTGCTTCTTTGACGGTAACGGCGTGTCCCTGTTTTCTCAGGTAATATGCTGCGGTCAGACCTGCAGGGCCTCCACCTACAACACATACTTTCTTGCCGGTATCCGGAAGCTGTTTTCCTTTACCTTTCCAGTAACGGCCGGTGTCATGCTCTGCGGCATAACGTTTGATGTCGCGGATGGACATTGCCTCGCTGACTTCTTTTCGTTTGCACTCCAGCTCACATGCATGGCTGCAGACATGTCCCAGTGCGTTCGGGAACGGAACTTTCTCACGGATGACTGCTACGGCTGCATCATAATCGCCTTCTTTTACAAAACGGATGTAACGAGGGATGTCTGTATGAGCCGGACAGGCGGTACGGCACGGAACCAGTGCCTCTTCTTTTTTCAGGTTGGTTGTCAGAAGCTGTAATTTATCACGGATAGAACCGGTCGGACAGACTTCTGCACAGGCAGTACAGAAACGACAGTCTTCGTCTTTCAGTAATTTGCCATGTAAGGTTCCTACATATGTCTCAAGGTCTTTTTTGTTATACTGTAATACACCTACGCCTCTCAGCTTGTTGCAGGCACGTACGCAGCGGCCACACAGTACACAGCGGTTCATGTCATGGATCAGCAGCGGGTTGCCCTCTTCCATCTTGATACCTTTGATACGGGTACGCATACGTGCATTGTTTGCACCAATGTACTGGATCAATGTCTGAAGCTCGCAGTTACCGTATTTCGGACATGTGGAACAATCTTCCGGATGTCCTGCAAGCAGCAGTTCCAGTGCCAGGGTACGGAGTTTGTTGATCCGCTCACTTGTGGTATGTACGACCATGCCATCCTGTGCACGCAGGGTACAGGATGTAGTTACGCCTTCCTGACCTTCTACTTCTACAATACACATGCGGCAGGAACCATTTTCCGGCAGATCCGGATGATGGCAGAGGTGCGGAATATAAATTCCGGCTTCCAGCGCACATTCCAATACATTTTTGTTCTCCGGCACTTCCAGACGTGTGCCGTCAATCGTAATGACTGCCATGTTTTTCTCCCTTCTGTTCTTCTTCATTCAACAGTTGTCGTTCTGATTTTTGTTCTCATGTTTCAGGAACATAATTCATTCCTGATGTTTTGATATATTTTTGACGTTCACGGTATTATTATGGTAAACTGTCACTATAATCACTGATAAAATTATAACATGCGCACTGTAAAAAAGCTTCAAACAGCTGTTGAAAATCATTCACCCTTTTGCTTTTATTTTCAACAAATGTCGAACGGAATATCTGTCGCTTATATTCAGGGGGAATACTTTATGATCACGTTAAAAACACTGCTTGACCAGTTGCAGGAGACTTACTCCTGCCGGGTAAAAAACGAATATGACACGGGACGGTTTGTCAGCCGGATTGATATGCTCCGACCGGATACAGTTCTATGCGGGGATACGCTTTATCTGGGTTCAGACGAAGTTCTGGAAAAGGTTTTGAAAAATAGACATGAGGAGGCGCAGACTGTTTTTTTTGAGAATGATACTGCTTTGGGAGTGAATGCTGCGTCAGAGCAGGCTCAGATTCCTGTACTCCTGATAGATGTAAACAGTGAAATCGGGAAAAGTATTGCATCAGATATAAAGGAAAAAAATGAATTGGAAAACCATGTTACCTCAGATGCAAATACAGACAGGAACTCCGTTTCGGATGGTAATTTTTCAGTTATTTTAGTAGAAAATATGCCTGAAATAACCGAAACCTTCCGCTTTCTGAATGACCGTCTGGCCTTTGAATTTCGCTTACAGCAGGAGATCAACGACCTTTATCACCTGCTTTACAGCGGCCGCGGACTGGATGACCTCATCCTTCGGGCAGAATCTTTTCTGCATCGTCCCATGTCTGTGCTCGATGCAAGCTACAGCATGATCGCCGTTTCTCCATTGATGCATAAGCTTCCTTTCGGTCTGGAAAAAAGTGACGAAGGCATGTTCTTAAGTTCCCAGGAAGTGGAAAGTCTGCGCCGCCTGCAGATCGAGTATCAGATTTACAAAAACAATCAGGCTTTTTTTATTCAGACAGAAGATCACCCGGATACAAACTGGATTTTCTGCGGCATCCGTATCCAGCATGTTATGACCGGATATGTGGCACTTTGTCTGCCGGAGAAGGCCGAGGCCAGTGAACATGAACTGCGGCTGATCACAGCCTTTTCCGACATCTGTGCCATCGAGATGCAGAAACATGAATTCTTTGTGCAGAAAACAGGGTTGCAGTATGAGACATTTCTGACGGAACTACTGGAAGGCCGTTTCAACGATATAAATATTATCGAAGCCCGGTTGAAACTTTTAAACCGCCGCTTTGGCAAGTTTTTCTGTCTGGCCATTTTATACTGCCCGGAACCGCACAACAGCGATCTGTTCAACAAACGTCAGATGGCTTCCCTGCGGCAGGTTTATCCGAATGCCATGTCCGTGGTGTACAAAAACAATATTATCCTGCTGATCAGTCAGGACACACCGGTGCAGTTAAATGCGAAGCTGACAGATCCGCTGGAGCTTTTTGCAGAGCGCAATCACCTGAAAGTCAGCCTGAGCCAGCCCTTTGCGGATATTTTGAAAATCCGTATTTTTTACAATCAGGCGCTGCACACGCTGGAGCTTTCTGATCTGCAGAAGCCGGAGCAGAATCTGTTTTACAGTACGGATGCGCTGCCGGAATATCTGTTTTCCAAGTGCGATTATCAGGGGCTGGAAGTTGGTATTCATTATCATATTTTTCAGCTGCAGGATTATGATAAAATGTATCATACGGATTTTGTGGAGACGCTGCGGGCGTATCTGGAGCATGATCGGAATGCGGCGAAGACGGCAGAATTTCTGCACATTCACAGGAGTACGTTTTTTTATCGGGTGAAGAAGATTGAAGAGGTGCTGGAGATTTCGATTTCGGATAGTCATTTGCTGTTTTTGTATGAGTTGTCCTTCAAGATTTGGGATTATCTGTGCCGATGATGGGAAGACATTGAAAATTCAAAAAAAAAATAAAAAATGTGAAACAGACACGAACAATTTTCTGCATACGCTGCGCCGCTTATCTCCGCCTCCTCCCGCGAACTCGCCACAGCCAAACCAGCTGTCGGTTCAAACACACTCACGGAGGCGGGCTATGCTCGCTCCTGCAACGAAAATTGCTCTACCGTCTTATTTCACATTTTTTATTTCATTTTTGGATTTTAATCTACGTTGTGCCACCGGCACAATTATCCCATTGTGCCGCTGATGCGGCTGCAGGCGCTACCACTCCAGGAGTTTGGACAGCCGTAACAGTGTCAGGCGATTTCTGACATACGGGCTGCTCTGAAGCGTAAGTTTCACCTCTTCTTCCGTGATTCCCAGATTCGAAATTTCGCGTACGCAGCCTGCCTCATGCAGCTTTGCATACATGTCGTCTGCATCCGGGAGATCGTCGATGAGATCTTCGATCTCCGGGAGCTGTTCTTCCAGTTCTTCCAGATCAATATCCTCCAGTGGATTTGGCGTGTTCTCTGTCAGAATTCCTTCCAACAGTCCTTTTTTTCCAAATGTATGTTCCAACAGACTCATTTCAAGTCCTTTGGCTGTTTCCGATTTTACAGTTACATTTTTATGTCGGATGGCATATCCGAGTTTTTTATAATAATCCGTCACGATCAGAAGGCCGAGACCTACCTGTTCGCCATGCAGCGCATTGGTTTTCTCATTCAATACATTCAGATCCCACAGATGGGATACCATATGCTCTGCTCCGGATACCGGGCGCGGACTTTCTACCATCTGCATGCAAAGTCCTGACAGGATCAGGGCATACATGAGTTTTTCGATGGCATCTCTGTCGCCGAAACGAATATCATCCAGTACCCTGCTGACATCACGCAGTGCTTTTTCCAGCAGATCACATACTTCCTCACAGATGTACTCGCCTGTGACCAGGTGCGCGATCTTCCAGTCGAGAATGGAAATGTACTTTCCCAGAAAATCAGATACACCGGAAGCAGTAAGTCTCGACGGTGCGGCACCGAAAATATCGGTGTCTGCCAGGATCCAGCGCGGAGCCACACCGGCAACGGTCTTCTTCAGCCCGTCCCAGGTCAGCGCTGCCACATTAGCTGCATAACCGTCCACACTTGCTGCGGTTGGTATGGAAACAAACGGGATATCATACTCGGTCGCCGCATAGCGGGTCAGATCATGAATCGTTCCGCCACCGATCGCCACCAGCACATCCACAGAAACACTGCTCAGTCCTCTGTCACAATAATCCAGCTGTTTCATTACTTTGTTTACACCACGGTTGTCTGCCTGAAGTCCTTCCGGATTCAGTTCAATGACCGGATAATCTTTGAATTCTTCCTCTAAAAACGGTTCCGCCGCCGTCCGCGTATTACTGTCACATATAAATACCGGGTTCTGAAACTCTTCCAGAATCTCTTCCAGTTGGCTTACTGCTCCAGACTCGATGACGATCTTCTCCACATCGATCTTATGTTCCATTCCGCAGGCGCACGGCTCTCTTAACTGCCCAAGGTCTACGTCCATCTATCTATC
>CAVKTR010000075.1:0-14403 GCA_963659325.1 Dysosmobacter segnis | reverse complement strand
TTCCGCTGACATACTCATAATAGTCATCAAGCATGATACCCTGTGTGCCGATAAATTCTACCATTTCAGTCATGACCCGCAGTCTTCTCTTTCCACTAGGCGTTCTTGGATTATGTTTACTAATATATTCCTGACATTCATCTGCGGCCCTCTGAAAAAGATTTTTCAATTCATTTTTATCAGTCTTACCCTCCTGATAATTCTGATACCAGTTATTGATAGCCGTTGCAGCGTCATATATATTATTGTACGTTTTTTTTCTTTTCTCCAGATGGTTATTAGCTTCAAGCACAAGTTTATCTATAATTTCTGAAACCGTTCTCTGATTTTTATTCCGTACTTCTTCCGTAAAGGAAAGTCTTGTGAGCTCAGCACTGGTATAAGAAATCTTTGTTTGCTTATCATTTAGTTCCAATTTAGGCTTCGCTACTTTTTTATCATTTTTTAAAGCCTTTTTATAGTCCTGTTCTTTTTTCAAGTCATCGTCTTTGGAATGCCGCAGAGCATATGGCAAATTGGAAACTCCATTAAAATAATTTTTTTTACCTGTTCCACTCATACAAAAGTCTCCGAAGTTAATCTCAGAAAATTTATCATCCGGCACAATTGTAAACTTATTTTTTCCCAAATTAGCATTCTGTTCATAACGTGAAGCTTTCTCCAAAAATTGCTGTACTTGTTTCACCCTGTTCCAAGCAGATTTTACTTCGTTCTCGCTCAACTGAAGTCCCTTCAACGCAAAAGCTAAATTTTGTTCCGTCATTTCTTTTACTTTATTTGCAACAGATTCCGAAATGACCAGCATACTATCCAAAGCCGGTAATTTATCATAACCTTCATTTGTCTTAAGGTTGAGGCAACCCATAGACTGATCATTATCAATCCCCTGCACTCCAATCATGCGAGATGGGTTATCAGGGTCAAAGACATATGTTATATTTCCCTCGTGTCTATCCACATTTCCACAAATAAAATCCAATATTTGCATATCTGCAATGTCTTTTTTCAATTTGCCCGATGTCAGGTCAATGCATTTTACCGGATCCTTTATCTGACTCAGGTCTTTCCCCTGTAGGAGATATTGTGTCTCTACTGTAACAGCCTCTATTGCCTCCTTATATTCCTGTTTCAATAACAAATTTTCATATGTTGTTCCCTCGCTTGTAGACATGAACACCCCTTCTATGTTTTTACCGTTTTTCTCATCCACAATGGTCATGGAATGTGAGTCCGCAAGCACACTTCCTACTCCAAGCAAATTTGCGATTCTGGTCATTGCGCAATTTCGATCACTAATATTGCTTTGACTCTCTATCTTAGCATTTAAACCAGCTAAAGCCAGTATCATCTCCGGATGACCAGCCAAATATTCATCCATTGTTCTCTTTTTTGCCTGAGCATCAACGTCATTGGGGTTCCGGTTAATTCTATCTGCCAAACCACTATAATTTGTCTTAAATTTTTTTCGTTTTTCATCAGGAACTGTTATACTGACACTTTGAGTAAAAAATCCGGATACCTGTTTCCCGTTCTCGTCTCTATAAGTAATCGGATGTCTTGTACTTATCTTATCACCAACTTTATTTTTTTCAAAATCTGCCGAATTCATTTTAACAATATTACGTCTGAATTTTTCTGGAAACGTGTCACCTACCTTGAGACAATGTACATATTCCTCATCTTCTTTCAGAACCTTGTGCAGTTGTGATAACAGAGTTCCTGTCATTTTCTTACCTGACACATTTTTTTCAGCTCTGGAAGCATAATAATCGCACTTCTTATATGATTGTTTCAAGAGATTCAATTGCTCTTTTGAGATTGGCTTATAATTTCCAGAATCATCCTTCCTATAAAGACCATCAATTAATTTATTCAGCTCTCTAAGTCCCTTCTGAAGCTCCTTGAGTTCTTTTACCCTATTTCCTATAGCTTTATTACCACGGATTGAATATTCCAAATATTCACTGTATTTTCCATATTGACCTTTATTTGCATTTTCATTATTTGGTTTTGGCATCTTTATTTCCTCCGTTCTAAGCAAATCCTCTGCATATGTATACGCGGCCGATGTTTTCCCGGTGTTGCTTTCTTTCGTTCCTGTGCTCTAAGTATAGCACAGGAATGTAGACAAAACTGAGACAAATATGGAAAAATTTGTCTTATTTCTGATATTTTTTTTGATATATTCTCCCGGAAAATGCCACATGCGGTAATCCATAAAAATCGCATCCTCTGGGACAGATTGGCTGATACAGCGGGTCTGCCACTATGATCTGCGCGTCTTTCAGGGCTTCTTCCATTGCCTCTTCTCCCAGAACAATGCCATCTTTTTCTCCGATCAATCCCTCACATTCCTTCAACGGACAGAATACCCGGGCTGAACGGCCATAGATTTTCTCGATGCCTGCTGCCAGAGATCCCATTGTGACCGCCTCTCCGATCAGCGTGATCTCTGCCTCTTTCTGTATACGGTTCTGCAGGTAGACGATTTCTGACGCCGATTTCTCCGGATTCTGTTTTTTCTCCTTTGCGCCATCACATTTCTGCGAGATCTGCGTTTGAAATGTCAGATCATGTTTTTCCTCCGGAATTGCTTTTTCCAGTGTGTTGGAACTGGCCTGTTTTCTCTCATGCACTGCTTTCTCCAGTGCTTCCGAGACTTCCGCTGCCAGCCATTCATTTGGTGTTCCGATCACGTAGGGTGTCCCAAAATTTTCCCGAAGCACGTTTGCCGCCCGCAGGCCAACCGCGGATACTACCAGGTTGACATCTGCACTTCCTGCTTTCCGTAAGTTTTCTAAGTTATCGCCCATCGCCCAGGTGGACAAAACGTTCCATCCATATCTGCGCAGGTTCTGTATCATTATATCCACGTTTTTCTGTGGCCCGAAGTCCAGCGGTGTTACACCTAATAAATTTATACGATTTCCGGTTCTTAATTCCTTTTCCCGTAAATTCAAATTTTTTGCTTTATCTGTAAACCGTTTCGCAATCTCTTCCAGTGCGATGCCCGCGCCGTACACGTAATCGTGCATGCCATTTGTCGGCACGGAAAATGTCGGAATCCCTGTTTTTTTCTCAATGATCCTTGCAATCGCCGGAAAATCGGTTCCGATCATATACGGGATCGGGGAACCTGCCAGCGCAATAAATCCGGGATGGAATTCATTGGCTGCATATACGATATCGTCAATGAATTTCCGGTCATTTCCCGTGATCGCGTCAATTTCTGTCAGACCGGAGATAAAGATCAGGCTCTCCTGGTCATACCAGCGGATTTCATCATGTGTATTGTATGTGGAATTGCATCCGGATGGATCGTGCATCACTGTCATTCCGCCCAGTTCGTACAGTGCGGAGCAGACACCGGATACGTCTGCCGTATAGATTGGTATGATCCGATAAGATTGTCTCATAAGCAGCACTCACACCCCCATCCTTTTTGTACTACAAGTTTTTCCGTGTTTTTTTCCTCGCGGTATGCTTCCATCATCAGCTCTGCGGTTCTTCGGATACCGTCAAATCCATACAGTCCTTCGCCCTGCACCAGATTTACAAAATGCCGGCTGTGGCTGAAATAAGCCGCTTTCTGCCCGATAGCGAGCACTTCTTCGCCGCAGTCTCCCGGAAGTATGGACGTTTTTGTCCGAAGTGCTGCACTGCCCTCTGTGGTTGGTGCCATAGTTCCCGGGAGGACGCGCATTTTCACCTGGATCGTTGCGATCAGTTCCAGCTCCGGTGCGTGTTCCTGCAGCCAATCGAATTCTGGCTTTTCTTCCGGGCTGACAGCGTCCAGATATACTGCTTTGACGTGAAAACCGTGGGTCAGAAGCAGTTTCGCCAGTCCGAGTGGTCTCGGATGATAGAGATAATCCAGTGCGACGGGCATATCTTTGATCAGAGCCTTCGCTTTCGCCAGAACTTCCTCACAGGCTGCGCGTTCCGTATCCAGCGCTTCCCGGGACACTTCCGGAAGTCCAAGTGCATCTGTCAGCTGTTTTAACTGCCGCTCGATTTCTTCATAGTTAAAACTGCCCGGCAGATATAGGTACTTACGGCCTAACCGCCGCGCCTGCGCTTCCATCCCGTATTTTCCTGCCGGATATATGGTAAGAAACAGGCTGCCTTTGCTCATATCCAGCAGATCCTGCCACGTTTTACAGCCCGGAAGCTCCCACACTGTATAGTTGTACCGTCTTAACAAACGTTTGATGTCACTGCTTTCATCCAGTGCAAAATCGCTGCCAAAAATAGACACCGTTTTTGCATCCGGCTCACATTCCGGCAAGGGATCATACATGGCTTTCCGCAGTTTCTGATCCGGCGTCAGACCGTGTTTTTGCATGATTGGATCCATGTAGCAGCGGATGAAGCAGATATCGGGGAAGCGCCGTTCAAGCTCCCCGTAAATATATTTCAGATTGCTTCCAAGAAAGTGGTGCAGACAGACAGTAAAAAGCAATACCGCCTTTGGCTGATCGCCGCGTTTGTTCAGCACATCTGTCACACCTTCTATCGTGATATCCTCTAAATTGCCGTTTAAAATATGTTTTTCTTCTACGATCACAAAGGAAAAACGGTCTGCTGCGTTCATTTCCGCTGCTGTCAGGACTACGCCTCGCATGCAATTGTCTGCGCAGACATAGATCTGGATGGCTTCCGGAACCTGCATTCCCGTATGGACAATGTTCCAGTTTCCGTGAACCGGTGCGTTGTATTCCAGTCCCCGCGGGAATGGTTTCGGATATGATGCGTCTTTCATTTTTACTACCGCATCTTTCGGGCTGATTGTTTCTCCTAACCGGCGCAGCATTTATCGTCCCTCCTGTGTCGGTGTGATGATGTTGGAGTAGGCTGTTTTTGCAGACACTCCTTTTAATCGCCCGATTTTGCCGGAAAGTGCGCTGATCACATCCTGCGGCGCATCTATGGCAATACTTATGATGCTGATCTGTTTTGCGCGGTAGGGAATTCCCATTCTACCGATGATGTACTGGCGTGCTTCATGAAGCAAGGTATTTAATTCTTCAATGGCCTCTTCCTGCTCCACGATAATTGAAATGACTGCCACTCTGGTGTCCATGACTGCGTCCTCCTTTTCTGGCTGATAATTTATTTTTTTGAAGCGCATGAAAGCAGAGAAAACTGCACGCAGACACGAACAATTTCCTGCATACGCTGCGCCGCTTATCTCCGCCCGTTTCCGCGAACTCACCCGCAAAACCAGCGGGTTCAAACACACTCCCACGGGCGGGCTATGCTCGCTTCTGCAACGGAAATTGCTCTACCGTCTTGCGTTGCAGTTTTCTTCTGCTTTTCATTGCGCATTCACAAAATGACTCTCTAGCAAATCCTTGGCAGTAACTCTCCGCCCGGCTGCGGAAGCAATGCCTGCGTGCCGATTTCTGTCTCCATTACAACTCTGCCCGGCTCATCGGCAATTACTTCTCCGATGATCGCTGCATCTGCGGAATACGGACATTTGCGCAGCGTTTCCACGATGGCCTCTGCTTCTTCTTTTGGTGCCATGATGACAAGTCTGCCCTCGCATGCAAGGTATAACGGCTCTAATCCAAGCATTCCGCAGACTCCTTTTACTTCCGGCTGCACCGGAACTGCTGCGGCATTCAGGCGGATTCCAACGCCACTCTGTCCTGCGATTTCATATAAAACGGTTCCGACACCGCCTCTTGTAGCATCTCGGATGACATGCAGGTTGTGAGTTGTGTCCATTACTGCTTTTACGGTTCCCCATAATGGAGCGCAGTCACTGGTGATATTTGCGTCGATGCCAAAATCTTCTCTCTCCAGAAGGATCGTGCAGCCATGTCGACCGATGTCTCCGGTTACGATGATCGCGTCACCCGGTTCTGCCAGTTCTCCGCCTACGGTTACGCCTTCTTCAATCTCACCCATTCCTGTGGTTGTTATAAATATGCCGTCCACCTGACCTTTTCCGGCTACTTTGGTATCTCCTGATACGATGTGTACACCGGCTTCTTTTGCTGTTTTTTCCATGGCTGCCGCGATTTCTTCGAGTTTTTCCATCGGGAAGCCTTCTTCAATGACAAAGGCACAGGTCAGATATAACGGTTTTGCGCCCATGCAGGCAAGGTCATTGACAGTTCCGCAGATGGAGAGTTTTCCGATATTTCCACCCGGAAAAAATGCCGGTGATACGATAAATCCGTCTGTGGATACTGCCATTTTTCCTGCCGGCGGCATCAGAACTGCCGCATCATCTGCGGTCAGATCGGAGTTTGCAAAATGTGCTTTAAACACCTGATCGATCAGTTCAGATGTCTGTTTTCCCCCCGCACCATGTGCCATTGTGACTGTTTTATTTTCCATTATGTTTTCCTTCTTTCATTTTATGAATATTGATAATATGCGGAGCAGGCTCCTTCGCCGGATACCATGCAGGCTCCTACCGGATGCTGCGGTGTGCAGCCTTTGCCGAACACTTTGCAGTCGGATGGTTTGCATTTTCCCTGCAATACATCTCCGCAGCGACAGGCCGGATTTGGTTTTCCTTCGATTTTTGGCATCTGATATTTGATACGTGCATCAAAGTTCTGCCATTCTGGCCGTAACTTCATGCCGGATGCCGGGATCACGCCCAGTCCACGCCATTCGCAGTCACAGGCTTCCATCATCTCGTCCACGAGTATCTGTGCTTCCCTGCTTCCGTCCTGTGTCACCACACGCGGATAACAGTTTACGAAAAACGGTTTCCCCTCCTGAAATTTCACCAGTGAAACCGCCAGCGCTGTCATCAGTTCCCTTGCGCTAAATCCTGCCACTACACCGCTGACTCCTTCCGCGGTCAACGTTTCGCACAGACGTGTTCCCGTGATGGCATTGACATGTCCCGGATATAAAAATACATCGGCACTGCCTTTTAATGCCTCGTAAGCCTGCGGCATTGTCTTGTTTGCAACCAACAGCGAATAATTGTCCAGATTGTCCTCTTTTGCTGCTTTGACCGACAGACATCCTGCCGGTGTCGTTGTCTCAAATCCAACTGACAAAAATGTCACCTGTTCTTCCAGATGCTCCTTTGCATATTTTTCAGCGTCTGCCGGAGAATATACGATACGGATTTTTGCCCCCTGTTCCCTGGCTCCCGCAAGACTCATTTTTGTGCCCGGCACGCGCACCAGATCACCAAAGGTACAGATCGTCACGCCTTTTTCCAGCGCCAAATAAATCGCCTCGTCAATAAAGCTGACCGGTGTGACACAGACCGGACATCCCGGTCCGGAGATCAGCTCCACCTGCTCCGGCAGCAATCTTCGGATTCCCAGACGAAAAATCTCATGGGTATGAGTTCCGCACACTTCCATGATCCGCACTTTCGGACCATTGTAATTTTCAATGATCTCCCGGGCTGTTTTCTTTTTATTTTCACTGACAGTATTTTTTTTATTTTCAGCAGCTGTTTTATTTTTGTTTTCATCGAAAGTGCCCTGTTTATTTTCGCTGTTTGTCTCCCCCATTACAGAAATTCCTCCATGAGCTGGTCTGTTTCGTTATCATCCTCATCGGTGATCTTTGCGATAGCCACACCGGCATGAACCATAACGTAATCTCCCGGCTCCAGATTTTCCAGAAGCTGAGAGGAAACTTCTCTTTTTGCACCGCCTGCGTCAATGACAGCGGTACCGTTGCTGATTTTTACTACCTTTGCTGATAAACCTACACACATTTATTTTTCCTCCTAAAAATGCAATTATTTGTCATTGCTTATATAAATCAAATAAAAAAGTAACCGCCCACAGTCTGCAAAACTAAGCGATTACTTTTTGTGATAGTATATTTTGTGACTAACCATCTATCGGTAGCACCTTTTTGTCTTTCAAATTTATACTATCATTTCGCTTAATTTATCTCAAATACTAAATCTCTTTTTCCACTTTCTGTAAATAACGCATCCCATAAGCTGCCTGTCCGATTGCAATTCCACCATCGTTTGTCGGAATCATATGATGTCGTAATACCTCAAATCCTTCCTGCTTCAAGCGTTCTTCTGTCAAACGCAGCAATAATCGATTTTGGAATACGCCACCACTCAAAGCAGCCTTATTTCTGCCGGAACTTTTTCGGGCTTCTATACAGGCTGCGACAATCTGCTCCGCCAACATCTGATGAAAAAGATAAGCCAATGCTCCGCTGTCTGCACCCTGCAATTTTGCTTCCACAATTTGCTGCACCAGTGCTTCTGTATTCAAAATGCAACGTCCCTCTGAGTCAACAATTAACCCCTGTTGGATATTCTGCTTTTCACTTAACTCAGATGACTGTTTTTTCTCAAATGCCTCTGCCGCAAACTGCAACGCCGTAGATGCCTCGCCCTCAAAACTCGACTGCCGCCGGATTCCCAGAATCGCGCTGACCGCATCAAAAAGCCGACCCGCACTGGTTGACATCACGGCATTGATCTTTCGGTCTGCCATAGCAAACTGCACCTTGCTTTCCTGTTCACTGCAAAGTCCCAGTTTTTCAATGATCTCCCATGCTTTTTCCCGGTCTTTTGTATATCCGTAGATCATGGAAACAGCAATACGCCAGCCTTCTTTTGCAGAAGCATCTCCACCAATCTGTAAAAACGGTGTAATGCTTCCAAATCTCGTAAAATCCTGATAATCCGCCAGCAAAATCTCTCCACCCCAGATCGTACCGTCTGTTCCGTATCCGGTTCCATCAAAGGGAACTCCGATGACCGGCTCCTGACAGTCATTTTCTGTCATACAGGATAAAATGTGCGCATAATGATGCTGTACCTGAAGCACCGGATAACCAAGGCTTTCAGCCACTACCGTGGAATTGTATTTCGGATGCAGATCACAGACAACCACCTGCGGCTCCACTTCTAGCAACGTCTGAAACCGGTGAATCGTCTCCTGTAAGGCTTTCACCGTTCGCAGATCCTCCAGATCTCCCACATACGGTGACGGATAAAAACGACTGTCCACACCGATGCAGAATGTATTTTTCAACTCACCGCCAACCGCAAGCACCTGACCTTTCCAATCCACCGATGTCATAAACGGCAACGGCGCGTAGCCTCTGGAGCGTCGAATCATATACGGCTCATTTTTGTAAAAATCCATGACTGTATCGTCAGCACGAATCCGAATTTTTCGATTGTGAGATAAAATTGTATCACACAAACGGGATAACTCTGCGACCGCTTCCTCATCATCCCGACAGATCGGCGCACCGGAAGTATTTCCGCTCGTCATCACCAGTAAATCCGGCATTTCGATACCATCATCATACTGAAAAATCAATAACTGAACCGGTGCATATGGAAGCATCACACCAACCTTCGGATTTCCCGGTGCCACAGATGGCGCAAGTCGAGTTCCAGATGCATTTTCCTGTTTCAGTTTTTTATCCAACTCCAGTTGTTTTTCTCCTGTCATCTCTAAAACACCGTTCTTCTCTGCCATTTGCACATCTGGACGTCTGTCCAACAGTATGATCGGCTTCTGGTGACCGGTCAGAATCGCTTCCTGTTCTGGTGTCACAATACACTCCCGTTTAACCACTGTTTCATCTTTTGCCATAATCGCAAAAGGTTTCGCCGGACGATGTTTTAACGTGCGCAGCCGACTGACCGCTTCCTCATTTGCCGCATCACAGCACAGATGAAAACCGCCGATTCCCTTGATGGCCACGATTCCGCCCTCATGAATCACCTGCCGCGTATACGTGATGGCCTCTCTGCCTCGCTCAGCCCTGCCGATCAGATACACCTCAGGTCCACACTCATTGCAGCACACCGGCTGTGCATCATAACGCCGCGTCTCCGGATCATAATATTCTTTCGCACAATCCGGGCACATCGGAAACTCTTTCATGCTGGTGCGCTCCCGATCGTACGGCAGTGAATCCAGAATCGTCAGCCGCGGCCCACAGCAGGTGCAATTGATAAACGGATGCAGATACCGCCGATCCGTTGGATTGTACATCTCCTCTTTGCACTCATCACAGATCGCAATATCCGGAGAGACAAAAATCTCACCTTTTGTTTTTTCACTCTCGATAATGTCAAAAGTATCAAACTGCGGTGCATCCTCTGCCGAAAGATCCTCTGTATTTATTTTTAAAATTGCCGCACGCTTCGGTGGATGTTCCTCTAAATCTCTGAGAAATCCATCTACCTGCTCAGCGGAACCCTGCGCGTAAATTTCCACATATGGTCCTTTATTACAGACATTTCCACGAATTCCGTTTGACACAGCATGGCGGCTCACCGTTGGTCGAAAACCAACCCCCTGAACGATACCATACACCCGGATCCGCTTCGTAACTTCGTTCATATCTCTATTCTTCTCCTGTTCAACTTGATTGAATATTCACACACCTTACATTAACGTTTATACCATGCACAAAATGAATCTGAATTACACACATGCAATTCGGACGATAGAGCAATTTTCGTCGTGGATGTGAGCATAATTTCGCCCCCGTGAGTGTGTCTGAACCCGCCGGGTTTGCGGGTGAGTTCGCGGAAGGGGGCGATAATCTATGGCGCAGCAGCCACAGAAAATTGTTCGTGTCCGGATGCATGTGTGCAATCATATTCATTGTGCATGGGGCACAACTTCCCGTTATGCCAGCCGACCCGACACTGCAAAATGCACCGTATCCACAAATGTACCTTCAAACTTCGGTGTCATCCGCTCCATGCAGTGATCCGCATAGATCACATCAAAACCGCCATTTTCCACCAGCTCAATATAATCATCCTCATCCCGCAAATGCAGATCTCCATCTCGGCGAAGTTCCTGCTTCATCATAAACCAGCTGGCCACCGTCACCTGTGCATCCGGGACTTTTTTCAAAATTTCCTCACGAATTGCATTTCCAATTACCTGCTGCTGCACAACTAATACGTTTTTCCCGCGATAATCCATATCTGCGACAAGTTCATCCACCAACGGATAACCAATCTCATACGGTGTTCCAAAAGTTCTCTCCAGATATTTTGCGGCTTCCAGCGCCGCCGGTGCCACTACGATATGTTTTTCCACGTTAGATACGGTTCTGATATCGTCCAGTCCATTTCCCATGCCATAGCAAATAGCATTTTTTCCTTCTGCCGCAAAACGCTCCCGGATACGGTCTGCCGCCCGCAGATCGCTGATATCCTGCGGCGTCATGCCAAGAATTCCGATATTTCCCGGAACCACTTCTTCTTTTTCCCCGGCAAACACACGGAACAGCTCCAGCCAGGCTTTTTCCTCGCCTTTGTCATACAGTTCCATGCCATCAGTGTCCACCGTCAAGATCGGCAGATCCACTTTTTTCTCCGTCATGCGCTTTAACGCATGGTAATCCGTTCCGATGACAGCCGGAACCGGTGTTCCGATGATCGCCGCAAACTTTGCATCCAGTTTTGTCACCGCATCCGCAAGTTTTGCCACCAGCCGGTCATCCCGTCCGAGGATCGCATCCATATCACGAAGCCCTGCGCTGAACAATGCACTTTTGCTCTCAAACCAGCGCGGCTCATCAAATCCACAAATATTTCCGGTGCAGCCGCCGGCATCACAGATTACAATAATGCCGCCAAATTCATATAACACAGACACCGCGCCGGACTGATCCGGTGCAAAAGGTGTCAGATATTTTCTCAGTCCTCTCATTGCCCTATACCTCCGCCAGTGCCTCAAACAGTCTGCGGACGCCGGCGTAACCGTATGGCTGCCGCTCCTCGTTCCAGAGCACGTTTGGACAGTTTTTATGATAATAACCGGCATCTTTTCCGATGGTCAGATTTACCCCGGAATCCGCTCCATCGTAATACAGCATCGTCGGTTCCAGATTGGAAAATACTTTCGTTTCCGGGCTCAATGTCGCCAGCTGTTTCACATAGACAAAATTTTCACCGGACAACGTTCCGTAAATCTCCGGCACACGGAAACCGTAACGCACCAGTGCCAGTGCCAGTTCAAAAGGATCTCCGTTCATCCACTCACCCACTGCAAAAGATGCATCCGGATGAAGTTCTTTAAATTTTGCCACTGCTGCTTCTGCAGCTTTTCTTGGTTTTTCATCATCAAATGTTACACCAAGGGCCGCGCCAAAGGCACGATACTGACTGGCAATCTTATCGATCTGATATAATCTGCGCAGTTCAATATACGGAATTTTCAGCCGATCATGAAAATCCTCTGCCGCAAACCTTGCTTCCGGATGAAGCACCAGATTAAAATTCGCCTCAGACATGGTCTGATATTCTTCATAATCCCTGCATCTGGAAATCTCATGGATCGTCTTTACCCCGGCACCATGGAGCAGATCATACAGCTCGCAGTCATCCACCAGCGGAGAGAAAAATCCCAGCAGATTCACCACATTTCCTTTTTTCTTCTTCGGCTCAAGCAGGGAATAAATCGACTGACGCACATGCACCAGCGGCGGCTTGCGTCCTTCCCTTGTCAACGCATACATATAACACGGTTTTACCGGAAGTCCCGCTGCTTCCTCCGCCTTGCGACAGACACGCTCCATATCCGTTCCCAGCAGCGCATCCACGCAGGTAATACAGATCATCACAACAGACGGCTTTTTCTCCAGTCCCTCACAGATCTCTGCCACTGCCTTCGGAATTTTTTTCAAATGACGTCCCGTTACGATATCCGTCTCATCCATCAGCAGATAATAAAAACGGTCGTGATACGCACGCATGGAACTCAATACTGATGTATTTCGCCCACAGCATCCCGGCGCCACGATCAGCATAATAGAGCCCGGAACCGCCAGTCCCGCACGCTTAACACCAAAGCCTTCCGCACCCGGTGAGTTAAAAGCCAGCGTCGCCGGGGAACTGTAGATCAGATGCGTATGGGAAATGAGCTGCTGCGGAATGTTTTCTTTTCCAAGGCTGTTCAGTTCTTCCACCGTACAAAAATATGCTTCCTGTCTCATATATTTTCCTCTTCTTTCCATAAATCAGTCCACTCTGTCTTTCAGAAGACCTGCTGCCTTATGCGTTTTCCTCTTCTTTCAGTAATAATTTCGCCAGATCAAAGAAACATTTGCTGATCTCGGAATCCGGATCACCCTCGATCACTGTTTTTCCCTGATCTTCCCAGCGGATAATTTCATCACTTCGCGGCACTTCGCCCACGATCGGCACACCGATTTTTTCGGAAAATGCCTGCACCTTTTCCGTCTCATTTTCCACGTTTCGGTGATTCAATACGATGCCAAATACACGGGCATAACTGCGATCCTCAAAATTGCGTACCGCGCTGGAAATATTGTTCGCCGCGTACAGCGCCATTTTTTCTCCGGAAGTAACGATCAGAACTTTCTCTGCGTAACCCTCGCGGATCGGCGCGGCGAAACCGCCACAGACCACGTCGCCCAACACGTCATACAAAACCACATCCGGCTTATAATGCTCAAACAATTCCATATCTTCCAGAAGCTGAAATGTCGCAATGATTCCGCGGCCAGCACAGCCAAGTCCCGGTGTCGGTCCGCCGGTCTCGATACAGAGAATTCCGCCGTAACCTTCCTTTGAAATCTGCGCCAGCTCATCCGGCTCCTCATCCTCTTCTCTCATGTAATTCATCACTGGGCGAAGCGGCTCGCCCCCAAGCAGATTGATCGTAGAATCCGCTTTCGGATCACAACCGATCTGAATCACACGTTTTCCCATATTTGCAAAAGCGGCTGCCAGATTGGAAGTCACTGTGGACTTTCCGATGCCGCCCTTTCCATAAATTGCTACCTTTAACATACTTTCCTCCTGATATCAAAAAGAACTATTTTCCGGCAACTCGTCGGAAAATAGTTCTGTAAATTCAAGCACATCAGATCACACCTGACCCGAATAAAAATATATTCGTTTACTGAAAAATATGTCAGCCCACACCGCTACTGCTCAGAATCGGATATCAGGCCGCGTGCGTATATCAGCTTAAGTTAAATTTCAGCCAAAACGTCATATTTTTTTACTTATGTTGAACAACTATTCCCGCTCGGATCATCCTTGCCGTCAGAGTCTTCTTATTTTTATTCTGCATTCAGATAGATAAATCACTCCGTCTGCACAGGTAAAGCGGACATTCGCAATCCGCTTTCGCTACTTGCTCATGAACGCAGTCGCTTTGCGACCTGTCAGTGGGAGCTTTTAACTCCCACTGACATAAGCATCCCTCTTACCCACTGCTTAGTGTTCTACTCACTTGAAGCGTGGGAATGCTTATTCTGCGTTCAAACTATCAAATTTATTGTACATGTTTTTATGCGAGTTAGTCAACATGAAACAGCAAACTGCAATTCCACCGGATACTCCTGAAAATAAACCGGCGATGTGATGCAATCGGGTTTTCAACACTTCTAAATCAAAAAAATGCTTACAGACCGCAGAAATGCGGT
>CAVKTR010000074.1:0-14446 GCA_963659325.1 Dysosmobacter segnis | reverse complement strand
CGATAAAAAAATCCATAAAATTCAGATATGTAGTTGTTGAGTTTAAAAATCCATGATAACATAAGCATAGCAGTTATTTTGTATTGTTTTAGGTTGTCTTGTGGTGATTCAACAATAAAACATATATAAAAAAACTGCTACTTTTATTTTAAAAAAAATAAAATTTCAAGAAAAAAGTAGTGGTTTCACGTACTTAGAGCTAGCCGCCGCGCTAGCGGCTTGGTACAATTGAAAAACTTTGACCATACATCCGCGATGGCTGCATCAACTTTTGCTTTGCTATCCAGATGTGTACATTTATGTGTCGTGTTATGCGCACCATCGGTCAGCACATATCGTCCGGCATCTTTCGCGCTTTCAGATTCTGTGATCTCTGACCAGATCAGATCCTGTACCAATACATAATTGCAGTACCCGTCACTGCCAAAATAATTTTTTGCAAGATATACTGCTTTCGTCAGGTTATTGGTCTTTGCATAACTCCAGCCATATTTATCTTTGAGCCACTGCGCCGCGTTTCCGTTATACCCTAAGGTATAATTTCCACCTGCAGAACCGATGTTGATGGACGGTTCGATACACCATACCCACTGATTATTTAGTGTCAGCAGAGATTCGGTACAATCAAAACTGCCATCTTTGTGATAACACGCAAACAGGTTCTGTGCTTTATTCAGAGTTCCACTGGCTGCCGCCCTTGCCATCATGCGTTCCTCACCATTCATGGATACTGCCAGCGGCGTATCTGCTCCGATCACAGACCAGATATCGTCTGTGTTTTCCTCTAAGTCAGTCTCACTATCATCCACTGCTTCAAACTGTGCCATTACCGTCACATCAGACTCCGGCATTTGAAAATATACCTGATCCGGATATTCGGATCGTGTGACTTTATTTCCATCCTGATCAGTAAGATCCAGTGATAAATCGGATGCATCACGCACATCCAACACTGCCAGCTGATACCCTTCCTCTGCTGTGATCTGCAGATGGATCTGTTCTCCCGGGATCAGGCTGACATCTTCATCCAGTGCAATGGTACCATGGCCTACTTCTGCCACCGAAACCGTATAACAGGGGTTTGTTTCCGGCTCTGCCGCCATTGCCCTTGTTGCGATCAGTCCGATACCACAAAATAACAGGATCCCTAATCCGCAAATGAGCAGGATATTCAGGATTCGATTCATTTTTTTCATTCCGTTCCATGCCTCCTTTCCGCTTACTGTGCTTTACCGCCAGTAAAATAATATCCGTATGCCGCGCCATTAAAATTGAAATCTACGGCTCCGCCTTTCACATACCAGATCGCATTTTCGTTCTGTACGGCGCCATTATAGTCAAAATTCACCTTGCCATCCTGGATATACCACCAGCCGTTTGCATTAGCCGCCAGACCGTTATAGTTAAAATCAACCAGACCGTCCCGGATCTTCCACCAGCCATTTGCATTTTTTGCAACGGTATCCTGCGTAGACGCAAATGCCCCATTGATGATATATAACCATCCGGCATCCGGTGTGACTCCGATCGTATCTTTTACGATATCTGTCTTTGTCTTGCTGATGCTTCCATTGACCGCCCAGAAGATCCCGTTTTCATTTTCAACCAACCCGGTATAATTGGATGCGATCTTTGGCTCATCAATCACTGGTGTCCCGGTTCCGGTATCCTGTTCCACCACCTTCCAGGTCATGGATGCTTTCCCTGTTTTTTCTGCTTTTGAATCAACCGGCGCAAACAGCAGACATACAGCTGCCAAGGCTGTCATCATCACTGTGATCCGCTGTAATACTTTCTTTTTCATCCTGTTTTCTCACTCCTTTCCCGTTTCCTGTGTTTCCGGTTACTGATAAACGCAATAAGCGCACATCCTAAGATCAACACTGCACATATTCTCCTTATAAAATCTTCCATCCGGATATCCTCTTTAGAGGACACTGCCTGCAGGTCTGTCAGCTGCTGTTTCTGCTCCTGCAATTTTGTACCCGTTTCTATCTGTTCTTTACCAGAAGTTGTTGTATCCCTGACACAATACACAACATATCGTTGTTTTCCATGGGAACGGTACGGGTGGCAGGTTATAAGCGTCACCATATCTTTCCCTTCCTGGATCTTTAACTTTTCACTATCTGTCGGTGCAATGATATCAACCGACTCCACCCGGTACGTCAGTGTCTCCCATGGATTGGTAAGATAGACCGGATCACCTGCCGACACGTTTTCAATCTCTTTGAAATATCTTCCTCGTTTCCAGCCGCGGTGGCCTGCGATCACACTGTTCGTATTTACGCCGCCGACCGGGATAGATGTCTCACCAAGGACAGCCGCTCCCTGATCCATATGGCTGTAAGAAGCGCCAACATACAGAGGCAGCCGGCAGTCTATGGCCGGGATCTCGATATAACCAAACATCCCTGTCTTTAATTCTTCCATTCCCGCCGGTGCCTGCTCCACTGACCAGGCATCCTGAAATGTTATCTGTCCTTCTTCATATAAGTTGCGGTTATATGCCTGCACCCGCCTCAACAGATCCTCTGTCCCTGCTATGATACCGTCTGTATCGGTCTCGTCAGTCTGTCCGGATCCCGTATCTTCACCTGTAGAATCTTCAATACTTTTCTGCAACCGTTCCTCAAATTCCTCGATCAGTTTTGTATTTACCTGTTCCGTCTGATGTTCCCGGATATTCGGATAACATATGATCAAAGTTCCGACCAACATGGCAAGAATCCCGATCACTTTCCCTGCCTGGTATCTGTGTTTCTTTGTTCTTTTCTTCATCTGCTTTTTCTCTTTCTTTTGACAACGTGGTATCCCTTTGCAGAACCACTTATTGCCAGGATATTGATTGCACTGATCATCAATGCCTTTTTGTATGCCTGCATCCATTGTGATTCACCAGTAGCTTTGCGTTCCTCCTGTGCCTCCGCTAAAACCGGATCAGAATACTCCGTCCGTTCCCCGGTCACCACCAGGCGGTGCGTATTAACGCCATATGGGGTACAGGTAAGCAGTGATACCAGATCTCTTCCATTTTCAGCCACAAGGCTGCTGGTATCTTCCGGTAGGATCACCTGGATCTCACAGACACGATATGCCAGAACTTCATCCAACACATGAATAAAGAACAGGTCTCCTTCTTCCAGTTCCGTCAGATCACTGAACATTTTAGATGCATTAACTCCGGTATGTGCTGAGATCACCGGGCGGTTTCCCATGCCGCCAACCGGCAGTGCAGAACCTTCCAGATGCCCGGCACCTTTACCCAAGACTTCCGCAGATGTGCCATGATAGACCGGCAGATAGACATCCACTTTCGGAATCTCAATAAAACACATCAGTCCGGAACCATCCAGATCCAGGGTGGACTCATAGGAAATATCATTTTCCCCGCCCGCACCCGCCAACTCAAAGGGATCTGTCAATGCTACCCTGCTTTGTGCCAGCTTCTGGTTATACAGCTTTGCGTTCTGCAGGATATCTTCCAATTCTGCCTGATCTGTATTTTCTGTCTGCTTTTCATACACTTCGACCTTGGAATCAATGGAATTGGAATACAGCCAGTTACTGAACCATGGATACAACATACATGTGATCCCGACACATACCAGTAAAACCGCCAGGATCTTTTGCTTTTTCTTACCCATACTGCTTTTCTCTATCCTTTTTTCGGCATACAGAAAACCGGGCAGTTTCCCCTGCCCGGCTCCCCTGATCCGTTTATTTATCAATTTCGATATCCAGTTTCTTCTTGCGGCTCACAAGATAACAGCCACCGGCAACAGTGATCGCACCCACGATCGTTACCAGATATAATCCTTTTCCACCGGTCTGTGGAAGAAGGAAACCTTTGGTATTATTCACTGTCAGAAGAACCGATGCATGATCAGATCCATCTTCTGTTGTCATATTTGCTTCGATATGATCTACTGTGGCAGATGCTTTTTTGATCGCGCCAACATACAGATCTGTCTTTCCGATAGTTCGGCCATTTGCGTTTTCCATGTTTGGTCCGCCTGCAAGGTCTCCGGTCAGTTCATCCAACTGGCTGCTGACCAGATTTCCGTTTTCATCATAAATGCCACCATGATAATTTTTCACGATCTTATCAACTGCAGCTGCATCCATTCCGGTCACGCCGGCAACAGATGCGATCACATCCCTGTCCGTTGCAGAGATATCGATCACGATCTGGTCTTTGAGAAGGTTATAACCGTCATCAGTTGCTACCTCTGTCAGCTGGTACTCATCTGCTTCCGTTCCTTTCACCAGCAGTTTTCCGCTGTCAGCATCAGGGACAAAACTTGTTGCTTTTGCTTCATCGGTTGTTTTTCCGGTGACATAGTAGACACCGTCTTCCTCTGATGATTTCTGTGCAACCACATAATATGCATCTGTGCTGTTGAACAATTTAAACTGTACGTTCTCAAATTTTCCCTTATTATCACTGAATGTCTTGGTCAGATCCAGTCCATAAGAATAGACATAATTACGATCCTCCAGCATATTGTAATAACCATCGGAAGTCCTGCTCCAAATCAGGTCAACGTTATTCTGGTTGCCTTCATCCCCCAGGATCACAGAATCATCAGAATGAACGGTTGCAGTATAATACACGACCATGTAGTAATCCGACAGGCCATCCAAGTTCTCTTTTCCTTCCGGGTTATTGGTACCGGAACCATTGATCACACCCAGGCCATCCTCTGTCATGGTCACTTTCAGCCGGGTTTCCCCGTTTGTAGTCACCGCTCCGGTATTTGGATCCTCCACTGATACATCCACATATTTCTGTGAATAGTCACCAGATGCAAGGTTCCATAAAAGCACTGCATTCTGGGTGTTGTTAGCATTCGCATCCTCCGCATTGTCATAAAAAGCGATCTTGGCATCCTTATTATAAGAAAATCCTTTTGCCAGAGTATCTGTAAAGGTATACTCGCTCAGGAAGGTCGCTTTGGAACTGATATGCGGGAGTTTTGACACAAGGATATAATCCAAGACATCTCCTTCTGATGCTGTCGTTGTATCCCTGTACGAAAAATCCTCACTGTAACCGGCTCCGCCTTTTCCGGCGGTAACACCATCTGCCGTATATCCGCCTCTATTGGCTACATACGCTGCATCGGAAGTATCTGCCGTATTCTTTGCGTTGGTGTCTTTGTTATAAACGACCAGTGATTCTGAATCATTTTTTGATACATAATCACTGCCTTTATGTACGGTTCCATTTTTATCTGTACCCGATACGGCATCCGCTTTTGCAGAAACGGTATTGCTGTAAGCATTTCTTACACTTTTATCCAGTGTCGGATTTCCGGTCTGGTTCTTCGGATAGACTGTCATGTCATACAACCACTGCTCACCGCCGGATGTATGTGCCTTTGTTCCCTCTGCATTACCAGAATTTGTCACGCCATCTTCATTATGGCTTCCTTCTGTTCCATAAGTCACTCCATCGGTGCTTGTCTGGGCGCTTTCATTCGTAAATGGGAGCTGGACGAACCATGGATTGACGGTCTCTACTACGTTTTCTGGGGTTTCAGTCTCCACGAACAGATATAATCCAAGCTCCAGATCTTTTGCTGTCGTGGTACCTGTCTTATCTGTTTTTGGCATGTTCACCACACCTTCCGCTACGGTCTGGTCTGTGGTGGAATCCATGGTTCCATAATCATACAGATAACTTTCTAATGCATTCTTTGCAGCTACATTATCTGCTTTCAGAATGTCTGCCAGTGCATCTGAAATCTGCTGGCTGGTATAGTGATATACCCCTTTGTTATGGCATGGATGCGCCTCTTTTTCAGAAGTCATATCCACCACGTCTGCTTTTGACAAGCCAAGAATGGATGCCAGTTTTTCCGGGATCTCATACACCAAGTTGATCTCTGTATCTGTTCCGTTATTGACACTGTGCGTTTCAACATTTCCTACACGAAGATACGAAAACTGCACCCCTTCGATGGCATAATCGGAAAGTGCATTTTCTACTTTACTATCCTGCTCACCAGTCGCCTTATATGTACCGGCTTTGTAGTCACCGGCTGCTTCCGCCGCTGTGATGTCATACTTTTTAATGGTGATCGATCCTGTCCTGGATTCATCCACAATATCCGCATTTTCCAGATCATTTTTGGTCGCGGTATTATTGGTTGATACGGTAGAAGTCGCTGCCATGGCAGAAATGCCTGATGTGACTGGTGCGATCCCAAGAGTTGCGATCATTGCCATTGCTCCTAATCTCAGTAATACTTCTTTCTTTTTCATATTTCTTGATTCCTTTCTTTGTAGGTTGCTGCTTTTTTCGGCTGTTTGGGACAGTTATCCGCCATATGGCAGATAAGATAACAGCACATGCATACAGCGGTATCAAAAAATCTGACACCGCTGCACAATCTACTGTCATCTAAAAATAGAAATATAAGCATTACTCCTGTGTTCTTCCCCGGATCCGTTCCTGTTTTGGTTTCTTATCTCCAAAACGTATGCACTGAGAAGACACGCAGATGCACATTCAACTCAGGTATCATTCCGGGCAGGTTCTTCAATTTTCAAGGTGCATGGGAAAGTATCTCTACTCCCCTTTCACCTATCTTTTGCCGCACAGGGCTTATACAAAAACTTTTTTAATTTTTTTACTTTTTATTTCTTGTACGGAACACATGATCCGACTCTTCTTCCAGTAATCTTCTGGATTTTTTTACCGCAGCCCGGATCAGGTAACTGATGTTTTGTTGTGTGACCTCAAACGCTTCCGCAATCTGCTCCTGCGAAATACCTTCCACGTAGTAAGCCAGTAAGATTTCCTTCTCCTGCTCATTGAGCAGTACCATCAGTTTATCCAGCGCATCTTTCTTCATGACGGACTGCAACAGATCCATGCTTTCATCCTCCAGCAGCTTCCATTCCTCTGAGATCGCACTATAAGATACGACGCGGTGGAAAGCATCGCGTGTCCGCTGGTTCTGTGCCAGCCGGTCTTCCCCTTCTAATATGAGACGCAGGTACCATGCTTCATTCTCAAACACTTTGTCATACACAAGATTCTGATGGTCTCCATCCTCATAACTGTATGCGTTGCATGTATGTAAGGGAAAGATCGTGATCCGCCCGAAGTTCCTGTACACCACAAGTCCGTTGTCATACACCATCACTTCCGTATCCGAATCGATTACCTCTTTGACCACGATCTCATGTCCTGATTCCCGTAACTTTTTGTACGTTGGAACACGATCCATCTTTCCTGCCTCTGGTACCATTGCTTTTAACTCTTTTAATTTCAACATCCTGACCTCTTTCTGCCTTATGGCCCGGGTGGTCAGGTCTGTGAAATAAAGGGCAGCAAAAGCAGTCCCAGACTCACCCGTTTTTTTTAACGGAAGTCTGCGACTCCTCTCACTGCCCTTTTCATCTTTTCTCAGTATTTTTTATCCTATGGTCCTCTCATGTGTCGGTCCTCCTCATATATCGTTTGCTGCACAGGGCTTATACAAATAATTTCTGTAATTTTCCCAGATGTGTATATACGTCGTTTTTTTGTCTGCGGAAACTAAAAAGAGCCATAGACAACCACTCCCATTCCTGGGAATGATCATCTATGACTCCAATCAGTCCTTCGCCAAGTCCGATTACTCGACGGTCACAATATGTTTTTTTACTTCATACACAGTCAGGGAACCGTTCCCCCTTCTCCGGATCTCTGCATTATTTCCCCGGTCTGTGATCATCCGAACCAGCTCCATGATATGCCGGTCATCCTCTCGTCTTTTATCAATGTCATATCGTATGATCTCATTTTGTACTACTGTTGATTTTATTCTCATCAGAATCCTCCACGTAATTATTACTCAAACGGATAAGGGAAAGGAACCGTTGATGAGTGCATGTCACAGCTCTCCATTCCGTAAGCGGCAAAGCACCGCGGAGTGTCTGCAACGGGATCATTATCTGACCTGCTTTGTTGACCAGGCATGTCAAAAAGTCAGCTTCCTCAGCTACCACATCTGATCTGCTTTCCATTCTTTCATGCAGTTTCTATGTTCAGGCCGGCTCTTCCAGCCCATCAAATATATCTCCGGACAGCTCTATGATGTCACGTACCGGTATTTCCGTTTGTCCGATTTGAAGATACTTGGAAGGATCCCAGTATATCACCTCACCGGTCACTGTCTGAATCTGTCCTTTCCTTGCATCCAGTGGATAGTTATGCACAAAATAGATTACGGTCAACACATATCCGGTTCCGATCATTTGTATCTTCTGATCCATCCTGTCTTTTTGTTCTTCTGACAGGACCGGATATTCTTCATACATGATCTCTTTTTGCCGGATGCAGTCCTCAAATCCTTTCAGGGCTGCAAATGGCGCGAAAATCTTCGCCCGGTGCGTAATATCCATCGGTTTATGATGTGATATCGGTTTATCCATATCCATAATATCGCTGTAATCCATCTTACCTCATCTCCTATCTAGGCATGGTGCCCGCCAATCTGCTGGTTTCTCGTTTTTGTAGTGGCACAGGGAAGCAGGTTTACCCCGCGCAGGATTGCATTTTTTCCAAACCGCTTTTTTATCGTTAATACCATCTGCTGAATATCCTGCTCTTTTTCTGCTTTTACCGGATCCGTAAACAGATCATACTGCAGGCAGCTTTCCGGATAGACACGATTTGCCGTAAGGTTGATCCGCCGGATCCCGGTATGGATATCTGTGGTCGCCCGGTATAACTGCTCTACATTCTGAATGATCAGACCACTGCTATTGCTCTGCTTTTTCAAGTTCACAGTCCCGCCAGTATCAGCGATCTCGAAACGGTGATCATAAGAAATCCGCAACGTAACAGAATCCGTAACCAGCCCTTTATCCATCAAGTCCAATGCCAGCATATCTGCCATTTCCTTTACCACAACTAACGCTTCCTCAAAAGCATAATTTCTCATAAGTACCTGACCATTCGACAGGCTGTGATCTGTTGGATGGTAATTTTTGATATCCTGCATCCGGCATGGTTCCACTCCCCAGGCATGATCAATCAGCAATTCCGCATCGATCCCGAATAACCGGTACAGCCAGTCTTCCGAACTCAATGACATTTTCGCAATATCACCCATGGTATACATCCCATACTGTGCCAATTTCCGCTCTGTCCTCCGGCCGATCTGCCAAAAATCTGACAGTGGTTTATGTGACCACAGCATTTTCCGGTAACTGCTCTCTGTCAGCGTTCCGATACACTGCTTTGTATGTTTTGCTATGATATCCATGGCGATCTTTGCAAGATACAGGTTCGATCCTATCCCGGCAGTTGCAGTGATCCCCGTCTCTTTCTGTACTTCTCCCATCAGCGCTGCAGCCATTTCTTCCGCCGTCATATGGTAGAGTTTCAGATAATCCGTAACATCCAAAAAACATTCATCCACTGAATATACATGGATATCTTCCGGTGCGATATATTTGAGATAAATCCCATAAATCTTTGCGGAATATTCCAGATATAGATGCATCCTTGGTTTTGCTACTATATATGGTATATCGGATGGAATCTCATGGATCCTGCAGCGATTTTTTACCCCTGCCCGCTTCATCGCAGGTGTGATTGCCAGACATATGGTACTTTTTGACCGATCCGGATCTGCAACAACCAGATTCGTACCAAAAGGATCCAGACCACGCTCAGCACATTCCACCGATGCATAAAACGATTTGAGATCAATACAGATATATGATTTGTTTTCCATCTGTTCAAACACCTCCCATCAACTTGCCTGTTTTGCCGATCAAGAATCCTCATTTATGATTTTCCTGATAGTTTAGTCAGAAAACATGTTCGATAGCAGGCAATTCATCCTGTAATTCTATTGACATTTTAGGCAATATCATATATATTATAGGCAAGTAATTACCTCTCTTTTGTGATTCACATTATAGGCAACAAGTAACCCATTGTCAAGAGGTAATTTAATATTTTAGGTAATTATTTGCCTATTCTATCAAAAATAAGGCAATAACTAAAAATCAAGTATCTTTGAAATAAGCTAATAGAAAGAGGTATCGTTATGACATTCGGAGAGAAGATAAAAACGTTACGAAAGGAAAAAGGGCTGAACCAGACGCAACTTGCTCAAGCTGTTGGTGTTTCACTCAGAACGATCCGCGGATGGGAAATTGAAGGCCGCTATCCAAAGCAGCATGCCATCTATCAAAAACTGGCAGATGTTCTAAACTGTGATATTACATACTTAATGACAGAAAACGAAGCATTTATCACACAGGCATCTGAGCAGTTCGGAAGCCGCGGTGCCAAACAGGCTCAGCAGATCATTGCGCAGGCTGCAGCCATGTTTGCCGGTGGCGAATTATCTGATGAGGATAAGACAGCATTCATGGATGAGATCCAAACACTTTACTTAGATTCAAAAAAGCGTGCAAAAAAGTACACACCAAAAAAGTATCTCAAGGAAGATTAGTGCTTTACCGAAAACTTTTACGCACTCTCTTTTCTGAGAAAACAATTCTTTTGAGGTGATTGAAAATTGAAAAACGGATATATATACGATGAAACACAGAAACTGATCAGAAAATATAAGACCAAGGATCCATTTAAGATCATGGACGAAATGCATATTATTGTCGGGGAAACTTCCAGCTTTCAAAAGCTGAAAGGCTTCTGTTTTATGAGCTGTAAGACCATCTATGTCCGGATTAGCAGCTTTCTGTCCGAAGAGGAAAAACAGATCGTGGCAGCACATGAACTGGGACATATCATTCTCCACAAGACTCAGCTTAAAATGGCTCCGATGAAAGACGATACACTTTACAATATGCAGGACAACACCGAATATCAGGCGAACCTGTTTGCTGCAGATCTACTCCTGTCTGACGCAGATATTGCCGAAATGGCACACAATGAAGATCTGGATTATTTCAGTTTATGCAGCACTCTGAATTCCACTCCGGAATTAATGAGCTTTAAATTATACAGTCTGACCAAGCGGGGACAGGCTTATCATATGCCAATGGAAATACAGAGTAATTTCCTGGGAAAATAAAAATAATGCAGAGATGTATATTTGTGATAAATATATACCTCTGCATTTGTATTTAAACACTATTCCGTTGTAATCAAACTATTCTACTCATTTTCTTATTGCATCCATATACCACAACTGATATAATCACAACATGGGTGCTGCCATAACGGTAGGCGGTTAGTCCTTCAACAGAGGGACTGTGACCCTCTGATTACATAGAAACCCGAAAGGGAATCCAATGGAAAGGAGGGCTAAGCCAGTGAGTATTATAGATTTCATTGCAGTAGTGAGCTTTGGCTTAACCTGCTTTAGTATCGGATACACATTCGGTAAGGATAATAATAAACCACAAAAATAGCCGCCCCGGTCTGGAAACTAGGCGACTATTTTTAATAATCAAATAGAAAAACGGACTAACCGTCTATCGGTAGCACTCTTTTTGTATAATTATATTACCATGCATCCTCAAAAATGTCAAAAATATTCTTAACATATATTGCTATCACCTAAGGCTCCAAAGTGCTTCCCAGATTTGGGAAGCACTTTGGCATCTCCCAATTTGGATTTTTACACAATCAGTTCTTTCCTTTACTCCGGTCAATCAACTGCTGAATATAGCAAACTGTCACATCAATATAATCCTCGTACCCCGGGAACTCCTGCTTCAATTCTTCCACTGGAATTTCCAATACAAAGCATTCGTGATATATAAATGCTGCCAGCTGACATGCTTCTGTCATTGCACGTTTTAACATCTTCCGCGATGCTGCCATGTATCTATTTATTCTGTCCGTCATAGCAACATAAGCTTCATCCGTCTCCACTTTTTTCTGCATAGCCTCTTCTCTAAGTACCTCTTTCACCCGGTCAAGCATTTGTTCCTGCACTTCACCCGGGAGCTTCGCAAACTCCCAGATACACAATAACTCTTCTTCTGAAATATCTCTGCTTAATGCTGGTAACTGAATATATTCTTTATTTTCCATAGTTTTCAATCCTTTCATTTCCTATCCTTCCAAATTAGATGCCAATCGATCACATGCAAGTTCCAATACAATTTCTAGTACATTTCCAGTAATCATCATCAAGATATTGATTCCTTCCAACACTGCCAAAAATATACTTTGCTGTACATCTTTGTAGCCTATGCTGACGATCAAAAATAGTATTACAAACAACACTGTCAGAAAACCGCCAACTACTCCATATATTTTATTTACTAACCAGCAAAGGCCATACATCCCCCCAACAATGATCCACCCGATCAAAGACAGCACTTTTAATATAAATTTTTTTATCATAAATTTGTTTATAATAAATTTTATTATCATAATCGCTGCCCCCTAACATACGTTGTCCGCAAAGCCACTATTAACCTCAGCCATATAATACCCGTCAATCGTAGTCGGTGCGTTAAAAAGCACTGCCAGCATGTACTTTTTGATATTTTTTACTTTCGTGGTATTCTGCTTAAAGCAATGCAGCACATACTCCATATGCGAATAATTCAGCTTCAACAGTTTACTTTTGACCAGCTCTGCTGAATACCAGTTACTTGCAACCAGTATTTTTTCACTGTCACATAATACGGTTTCCAGTATCAGATCCATGATGCCATCAAGCAGCTGCTTATCTTCTGGATGAACCAGAACCAAGTCCCCGTATGCAATATTGTTTTTGATCAAGGCTGTATATGCTTGCATCTGTACATCTGCATCGCACTCATATCCCATCGTATCGTTTTCCCCTGTACCTGATACGATATGATTTGATTCTGTATGATTCATCTCAGTATTATTAATATTAGTATTATTAGGGTTCTGAAAATAAACTTCTTGATGTTTAGATTCTAAACTTCTTGAAGTTTGATTTTTAAACTTCTTGATGTTTAAATTTGAAACTTCTGAAACAGCTATTTTCTTCTCAGAAGTTTGATTTTGGGACTTCTCGGCATCATCTTTCACAATCTGCTCAAGGCTTTCCTGACGGATAAATTTTTTCACGTAGATTGTACTTGCTTTTCCCTGACCATGTTTCACCCGTTCTATCAGTCCGTATTCTTCCAGTAATTTCATAAAATTCAGTGCCTTATTCCTGCCACATCCCAGATTTTCCGTTATGTATTCCGTTGAAATCTTAATAAAAGCCCGTTTTTGTTCATCAAACCATTGATTTTCAATAGATAATGACATTCGATCCAACATCATCCCGTAAAGCATCTTGGCTTCACAAGGCAATCCTTTATATCTATCATCTGTAAATAGTATTTTCGGGACAGTGAAAAACGCGAACTGATCTGCTTCTTTACCGTAGAAATAATCCAATGCAGCATTTGTACCCATATGAATTTTCTCCTTTCTCCGTTTCCGGTTTGTAATATATCTTGCTTATGAGGTTCCATTTTCGACACCTCATTATCATTTTCTTTAGATTCAAAATCAGCTTTTCCCTCATGCCACCAAATTCATCAAATAAATAACATCTGGTAATCTATATCCACGATGTTTACGAACAATCAGTCCATGCTCTTCTAATTCTGATAAATCTGCCATTGCTTTTTTCTTTGAAATCCCCATCATCTTTTGAATCTCCGACAGCGGAAATATCACGTATACCCGTTCTTCTTCATCAACCCATTTATTCTTACCAGACGAACTCATGCGGTCTAACAACAGCCCATACAGTAGTTTTGATTCCAACGAAATATCACAGTATTCTTTCTGTGTCATCAACAGTTTCGGCAACCGAATAAAATTGTACTGATCCGCTTCCACACCATAAAAATAATCAAATAACATATTCTAGCTCCTTCCTTTTCTTCCATTCTTCTAATAATTCAAAAACAATTTTTTCAACGTCTGCCGCCGTATACGACTCTGGAAAATACTTTTCTAACTTCTTACCCGAAAAGGTCACATTCTTTGCTGTCCGCTTTGGTTTTATACAATCATTCAGGATACTTACCATCTTAAACTGTGTCATAACAATTCCGCTGTCTATTGCTTTTCTTAAGGCTTTTACCTGATTAGGGATAATTGTCCCATTTGCATCAATATAGTCATAAAGCCAGATTTGAACCTCTGCATCGATATAGGAAATATCTACCGCAACTGTAAAGTTCAAACGTTTGTTATCTACCATGTCAAGCAACTTCGGCTGTAAGTTTGTTAAACGAATATAGCGTTGAATCTGTGCCCGGCTTTCGCCTACTTGTAAGCTTAATTGTGCATCAGATCGTAACTTCGTCTCATTTTGAGACAAAGTTAAATCTGTTCTCTTTCCCTGCCTTTTCATTGCATCCAACTTCATCTTATATGCAAAAGCTTTTTCACTTGGAAGTAATTCTTCCCGTTGAATGTTGTAGGCTAAGACCACAGCGCCTTGCCTTGTTACCAAGGTAGGTTTCCATAGCC
>CAVKTR010000073.1:0-14502 GCA_963659325.1 Dysosmobacter segnis | reverse complement strand
TGCAGTTGTCTAATCCACGACACTTTTTTCAATAGCGTAGGCTTAGCGGTGCATTTCGTGTGATTGCGGGTCATCTGAAAAAGTGCGTAGCCGTTTTCGGTTGCGTATTTTTTAGTATATGAAGAGTAAAGCAGATTTTTTTGAAGGAGAGATACATAAATGAGACTGGCAGTTTACTGTGGAGCAGATTTTGGAAATAATCCGGATTACCAGAAAGCAGCAAAAGAGCTGGGGCACTGGATCGGGGAAAGTGGTCACAGCCTGGTATATGGCGGCGGTGAATCTGGTTTGATGGGAATCGTTGCCCGGGAAGTGCAGGCCCGGGGACGCGAAGTTATCGGCGTGGTTCCGGGAGATGTGCCTTTTATCAAAGAACGTCCACAGCCTTATGTGACAGAATTAATTACCACTGCAAATATGAGTGAGCGGAAACAGAAAATGCTGGAACTGGCGGATGGATTTATCGCGCTTCCCGGTGGCATCGGTACCCTGGATGAAATTACGGAAGTGATTACCCTGACAAAAATAGGAGTATTTCAGAAACCATGTATTTTATTTGACAGAAATGGTTTTTATGAACCGTTGAAGGCGTTGTTTGAGAGAATGGAAGAAGCAGATTTTCTGTATCATGAGAATATGAAACATGTGCTGTTCTCAGACGATGTAGAAGAAATTGGGAAATTCATAAAAAATTAACAGAGAGTACAGAACAAACATTCGATTTGTTCTGTACTTTTTTCTTTATGAATGATATACTAATCGGGTAACAATACTAAGAAAGATATAACATGACAGCTATTTACGATATAAATCAGATTTACTCAGGAGGTCTGCATGGATCATTTTGAATTAGTCTCACAATATAAACCAACCGGAGATCAGCCGCAGGCAATCGCGGAGCTGGTGGAAGGCTTTAAGGAAGGCAATCAGTTTGAAACGCTGCTTGGTGTCACCGGCTCAGGTAAGACATTTACTATGGCGAACGTCATTCAGCAGCTGAACAAACCGACGCTGATCATTGCGCATAATAAGACGTTGGCGGCACAGCTTTATGGGGAAATGAAAGAATTTTTCCCAAATAATGCCGTTGAGTATTTTGTCTCCTACTATGATTATTACCAGCCGGAAGCCTATGTCCCGTCCACTGACACATACATTGCGAAGGATTCAGCAATTAATGAAGAAATTGACAAACTACGCCTGTCTGCCACAGCCGCATTGACGGAGCGCAGTGATGTCATCATCGTATCCAGTGTTTCCTGTATTTATGGTCTGGGAAGTCCGGTGGATTATCAGAATATGATGGTTTCCCTGCGCCCGGGCATGGAGCGTGACCGGGATGATGTGATCCGACAGCTCATTGACATTCAGTATATGAGAAATGATATGGATTTCCATCGTGGTACGTTTCGGGTGCGTGGCGATGTGTTGGAGATTTTTCCGGCAAACAATACAGATACCGCAGTGCGTGTGGAGTTTTTCGGAGATGAGATTGACCGGATCACAGAAATTGATGTGCTGACCGGAGAGATCAAGAGCCGGCTGGAGCACTGCGCAATTTTCCCGGCTTCTCATTACGTTGTCCCACAGGAAAAAATCAATCAGGCCACGGTTGAGATTGAAAAAGAGATGGAAGAGCGGGTGCGCTATTTTAAAGGAGAAGACAAGCTGATCGAAGCGCAGCGTATCGCGGAACGCACGAATTTTGACATTGAGATGTTACGTGAAACGGGATTTTGCAGCGGTATTGAGAACTATTCGAGACATCTGGCAGGACTGGAGCCGGGAGTTCCACCGTATACACTGATCGACTATTTTCCGGATGAGTTTCTGATCATTGTAGACGAGTCTCATATCACGATTCCTCAGGTGCGTGGTATGTATGCGGGCGATCAGTCGAGAAAAACGACACTGGTTGATTATGGTTTCCGCCTGCCATCGGCGAAGGATAACCGGCCGTTGAATTTTGAAGAATTTGAGAGCAAGATCGATCAGATGCTGTTTGTTTCTGCAACGCCGAACGTATATGAGAAAGAGCATGAACTGCTGCGTGCGGAGCAGATTATCCGACCGACCGGTCTGCTGGATCCGTATGTGGAGGTTCGACCGGTAGAGGGTCAAATTGATGACCTGATCGGCGAGGTAAATAAGGAAACTTCTGCAGGTCACAAAGTCCTAATTACGACATTGACGAAGAAAATGGCGGAGGATCTGACGGATTATATGCGCGAGATCGGTATCCGTGTCAAATATCTGCATTCTGATATTGATACTTTAGAGCGTGCGGAGATTATCCGTGATTTGCGTCTGGATGTGTTTGACGTGCTGGTTGGAATCAATCTTCTGAGAGAGGGACTGGATATTCCGGAGATTACGCTGGTGGCAATTCTGGATGCGGATAAGGAAGGATTCCTGCGTTCTGAGACATCTCTGATCCAGACCATTGGACGTGCGGCGCGAAACAGCGAAGGTCACGTTATCATGTATGCGGATACGATCACGGATTCCATGCGTCTGGCTCTGGATGAGACGGAGCGTCGTCGTGCGATTCAGATGGCATATAATGAAGAACATGGAATTACACCAAAGACCATTCAGAAATCTGTCCGGGATCTGATCAGTATTTCAAAGAAGGTTGCGCAGGAAGAGATGCAGTTTAAGAAAGATCCGGAATCTATGAGTAAGAAGGAGCTGGAGAAACTGATTAAAGATGTGGAGAAGAAGATGAAAAAGGCAGCAGCGGAACTGAATTTCGAAGCAGCCGCGCAGCTGCGCGATCAGATGGTGGATCTGAAGAAAATGCTTCAGAATGCTTAAGATTCCTAAAATACAAATGGTATTTTGCAGAATTACATTTTATGAAACGAATATGAGCAATCTATGAAAAATAGTTATGATACATGTAGCATAAAGAAATAAAAAACGTGAATACTAGAAAGCGAAAGAAAAGAGAACAACTATGGCACAACAATACATTAAGATCAAAGGAGCCAACGAGCATAACCTGAAAAATATTGATGTCACTCTGCCGAGAGACAAGTTTATCGTGTTGACCGGCCTGTCCGGTTCCGGTAAATCCTCTCTGGCCTTTGACACTATTTATGCAGAGGGACAGCGTCGTTATATGGAGTCCCTGTCTTCCTATGCCCGTCAGTTCCTTGGACAGATGGAAAAACCAAATGTGGAGAAAATCGAAGGTCTGTCTCCTGCAATTTCCATCGATCAGAAATCAACAAACCGAAATCCGCGTTCTACCGTCGGAACCGTGACGGAAATATATGATTACTTCCGATTACTGTACGCTAGAATCGGTATTCCGCATTGTCCGAAGTGCGGAAAAGAAATTAAAAAGCAGACTGTTGATCAGATGGCAGATCAGATCATGCAGCTTCCGGAGAGGACAAAAATCCAGCTTCTGGCGCCGGTAGTTCGTGGCAGAAAAGGTACACATCAGAAACTGTTAGACAGCATCAAACGCAGTGGTTATGTTCGTGTTCAGATTGATGGAAGTGTGTATGAACTGACAGAAGAGATCAGTCTGGATAAAAATAAGAAGCATAACATTGAGGTTGTAGTAGATCGTCTGGTGGTAAAGGAAGGCATTGAAAAACGTCTGGTGGATTCCATTGAAAACGTACTGGAGTTGGCAGACGGACTGATGACCGTGGATGTGATCGGCGGAGAGCAGATTCAGTTTTCCCAGAGTTTTTCCTGCCCGGACTGTGGTATCAGCATTGATGAGATTGAACCGAGAAGTTTTTCCTTTAACAATCCTTTTGGTGCCTGCCCGGAGTGTTTCGGACTTGGTTATAAGATGGAATTTGACGAGGACCTGATGATTCCGGACAAACGTTTATCACTGGCAGAAGGCGCGATTCAGGTAATGGGATGGCAGTCTTCCAATGATCCGTCCAGCTATACTTACGCGATTTTGAAAGCATTATCAGAAGAATATGATTTTGATTTGAACACACCATATGAGGAATTGCCGGAATCCGTGCGCAATGTGATCTTACACGGAACCGATGGCAAAAAAGTAGTGGTACATTATCGTGGACAGCGAGGTGTCGGTGTTTACGATGTGGCATTTGAGGGATTGATCCGTAACGTGGAGCGCCGCTACCGTGAGACCGGATCCGATCTGACCAAGCAGGAATATGAGACATTTATGCGGATCACACCGTGTAAAGCCTGCCATGGACAGCGTCTGAAAAAAGAATCTCTGGCTGTTACTGTTGCGGGTAAAAATATTCATGAGATTACTTCTATGTCCGTAAAGGATTTGTGTGCATTTCTGGAAGATTTGGAACTGACCGAGCAGCAGCATCTGATCGGTGACCAGATTTTGAAGGAAATCCGTGCCCGCGTGGGATTTTTGAAAGAAGTAGGACTGGAATATCTGACATTGTCCAGAGCAACGGGCACTTTGTCCGGTGGAGAGGCACAGCGTATCCGTCTGGCAACCCAGATTGGTTCCGGGTTGGTTGGTGTGGCATATATTCTGGATGAGCCGAGTATCGGTCTGCACCAGCGTGATAACGATAAACTGCTGGCTGCATTGAAGAATCTGAAGGATCTTGGAAATACATTAATTGTAGTAGAGCATGACGAAGATACCATGCGTGCGGCGGACTATATCGTGGATATCGGACCGGGAGCCGGAGAGCATGGTGGAGAAGTTGTGGCAGCCGGAACGGTTGACGATATCATGGCATGTGAAAAATCTCTGACAGGAGCGTACTTAAGCGGCAGATTGGTGATTCCTGTGCCGAAGGAGCGTAAGCAGCCGACCGGATTTATCACAGTACGCGGAGCGCAGGAAAACAACCTGAAAAATATTGATGTAAAAGTTCCGTTAGGCGTTATGACCTGTGTGACAGGTGTGTCCGGTTCCGGAAAAAGTTCTCTGGTTAATGAGATTTTATATAAGCATCTGGCGAGAAGCCTGAACCGTGCAAGATGCATTCCGGGAAAACACAAAGATATTGAAGGATTAGAGCAGCTTGATAAAGTCATCTGTATTGATCAGTCTCCGATCGGCAGAACCCCGCGTTCCAATCCGGCAACTTATACCGGTGTGTTTGACCAGATCCGTGATCTGTTTGCGGCAACGCCGGATGCAAAAGCAAGAGGATATAAAAAGGGCAGATTCAGCTTTAACGTCAAGGGCGGCCGCTGTGAGGCATGCTCCGGAGACGGAATCTTAAAGATTGAAATGCACTTTTTACCGGATGTGTATGTGCCGTGTGAAGTGTGCCAGGGCAAACGCTATAACCGTGAAACTCTGGAAATTAAATATAAAGGAAAAAGCATTTATGATGTGCTGGATATGACGGTGGAGGAAGCACTGACGTTTTTTGAGAATGTACCTTCCATTCAGCGTAAGATCCAGACGTTATATGATGTAGGACTTTCCTATGTCCGTCTGGGACAGCCATCTACCACATTGTCCGGTGGGGAGGCGCAGCGAATCAAACTGGCCACAGAGCTGAGCAAGCGCAGCACCGGAAAGACGATCTATATTCTGGATGAGCCGACGACGGGACTGCATTTTGCAGATGTACACAAACTGATCGAGATCCTGCATCGTCTGGCAGACGGTGGCAACACGGTGGTTGTCATTGAACATAATCTGGATGTGATCAAGACAGCAGATTATATCATTGATATGGGACCGGAAGGCGGCGACGGCGGCGGAACTGTCATTGCGGAGGGTACACCGGAGCAGGTGACAGAAAATCCGATTTCCTATACCGGAAAATACGTGAAGAAATACTTGTGATTCTTCAGAGAAAAGTAGATTGCAGATAAAAGTGTGAATCATGCTCGCATGAATGAACACTTTTTGATGCAAATCTATTTGGCGAGAAGCCAAACATGAGCAAAAAGGGAGCCTTGAAAAGGCGTTTTGCGAATGGCTCTGAAGAATATTAATAATATAAATATAAAAAGGCACCGCATTTGCGGTGCCTAAACTTTCGGGGAGTACTTCCCGGACTTGGGGGATCCGGGAAGCTTGAGTTATGAAAAATTTATTATAAAAAGCGTAAGCCTTTTATAATCGATTACGAGTGTTAGTATAAAAAGAGAATGTGTCCATTCTGTGATTAAAGTGCGAACATTTTAGAAAAAAAGAATTACTTTTCCTAAAAAAATATTAAGAAATGGTTAAATCATCGTGGAATTCTCTGAAAAGGAAAAAAAGTCTTTGAAAAATGCAATTATTTGTATATAATAAGTACACGTATGCGAGTTTATCATTTTGAAACGAAAACGAGTAAGACAAACAGAATTTATAATAGACAGATGAAAAAGAGCATGAAGAGGGAAAGGAGAAAATGAGATGATTTCAACAGATATTGGAATTGATTTAGGAACAGCAAGTATTCTTGTTTACGTCAAAGGCAAAGGCGTTGTATTAAAAGAGCCGTCAGTTGTAGCATTTGACCGCGATACAAATAAAATAAAAGCAATCGGTGAGGAAGCAAGATTGATGCTCGGAAGAACTCCGGGAAACATCGTCGCAGTCAGACCGCTTCGTCAGGGTGTTATTTCCGATTATACAGTAACTGAGAAAATGATGAAGTATTTCATTCAGAAAGCAGTTGGCAAAAAGAGCTTCCGTAAACCGCTGATCAGCGTCTGTGTACCGAGTGGTGTCACAGAAGTTGAGAAGAAAGCAGTAGAGGATGCGACATTCCAGGCCGGCGCAAGAGATGTAAAAATTATCGAGGAGCCGATCGCAGCAGCAATCGGAGCCGGAATCGATATTTCCAGACCATGTGGAAACATGATCGTAGATATCGGTGGCGGAACAGCTGATATTGCGGTAATCTCCCTTGGAGGAACCGTAGTAAGTACATCCATCAAGATCGCTGGAGATGATTTTGATGAGGCACTTGTGCGTTATATGAGAAAGAAACATAATCTTCTGATCGGTGAGCGTACCGCAGAGGACATCAAGATCAAGATCGGTACCTGCTATCCGTTACCGGAACCGATGACACTGGATGTCAGAGGACGAAACCTGGTAACAGGTCTGCCGAAGACAGTAACTGTTTCTTCTGAAGAGACAGAGGAAGCATTACGTGAGGCAACCATGCAGATCGTTGATGCAGTACACAGCGTACTGGAGAAGACACCGCCAGAGTTGGCTGCCGATGTAGCTGACCGCGGAATAGTCCTTACTGGAGGCGGAGCATTGCTCCGGGGACTGGAAGAGCTGATCGAGTCACATACCGGAATCAATACAATGACAGCAGAGGATCCAATGACCTGTGTTGCCATCGGAACCGGAAAATATGTAGAGTTTCTTTCCGGAAAAAGAGACGAGCAGTAAGAATGAGAGAGACAGTCATCAGGCTGTCTCTTTTTATAACAAAGGAGAACTATGGAGACAATTACCGGGTTTGTAGAGCATATTGTATATCGAAATGAAGAGAATGGTTATACGGTTTTGAATCTGGTTTCCCAGGATGAGGATGAAATCACCTGTGTGGGTGTATTTCAGATCATCAGTGAAGGCGAATGCATGGAGGCGACCGGAGAATATACGGTGCATCCGTCCTACGGTCCGCAGTTTAAAGTAGATACTTATACAATTAAGGCCCCGGAGGATGCAGCTTCCATTGAACGTTATCTGGGCTCCGGGGCGATCAAAGGTGTCGGGGCGGCACTTGCAGCTCGTATTGTGCGCAGATTTAAAGAAGATACGTTCCGTATCATTGAGGAAGAACCGGAACGTCTGGTGGAGATCAAGGGCATCAGTGAACGGAAAGCGCAGGAGATCGCACAGCAGACAGAGGAAAAAAGAGAACTCCGTCAGGCCATGATCTTTTTGCAGAATTACGGAATATCCCTGACACTGGCTGTGAAGATTTACCAGACCTATCAGTTGGATATGTATCGAATTATCCAGGAGAATCCGTACAAACTGGCGGAAGATGTGACCGGTGTGGGATTTAAGATCGCAGATGAGATTGCTCATAAAGTAGGCATCCATATGGATTCTGATTTCCGTATCCGAAGTGGTATTCTGTATGTGCTGCAGCAGGCTTCCCTGGAAGGACACACCTATCTGCCGGAGGAGATTCTGACGCGCAGAGCATGCGAACTACTGGGTGTAGATGCCTCTGCGATAGAAAAACATTACATGGATATGGCCATTGACCGTAAACTTGTGCTGAAACAATCCGAGGATCAGGTACAAATTTATGCGTCTACTTTCTATTATATGGAGCTGAATGTGGCGGTCATGCTGCGGGAACTGAACGTGAAATACGATTTTTCGGAAACTGCGGTAGAGCAGCGTATTCGAAAAATAGAAGCTTTATCAGATCTGGAACTGGATGAAATGCAGCGGATTGCCGTAAAGGAAGCGGTGCGCAGCGGACTGCTGGTTATCACTGGTGGACCGGGTACCGGAAAGACAACGACCATCAATACGATCATTCAGTATTTTGAGTCAGAGGGCATGGATATCTGTCTGGCAGCACCTACGGGACGCGCGGCAAAACGTATGAGTGAGACCACCGGGTATGAGGCAAAAACGATCCATCGTATGCTGGAGTTGTCTGGTGGCATGGAGGAACGGGTCGGATTTGAGCGGAATGAGCAGAATCCGCTGGAGACAGATGTCATTATCATTGATGAGATGTCCATGGTGGATATCAGCCTGATGCATAATCTCCTGAAAGCAGTAGTTGCGGGAACACGATTGATCCTGGTGGGAGATGTAAATCAGCTGCCAAGTGTCGGTCCGGGATGTGTGCTGAAGGATATCATTGATTCCCATGCATGCAATGTGGTACGTCTGAACCGTATTTTCCGACAGGCATCCGAGAGTGACATTATTGTAAATGCGCATAAAATCAATCGTGGGGAGGAAGTAGTGCTGGACAACAAGAGCCGGGATTTCTTTTTCCTGAAACGGTATGATGCGAATGTGATCATCAGCATCTGCATTCAGCTGATCCAGCAGAAACTGCCGAAATATGTGAATGCGGCACCTTCTGATATTCAGGTGCTGACACCGATGCGGAAAGGACTGCTTGGAGTGGAACGGCTGAATACGATCCTGCAGCAGTATCTGAATCCACCGGATCCGAAGAAAGCGGAGCGGGAACATGGCCAGATGGTGTTCCGCGAGGGTGACAAAGTAATGCAGATCAAAAATAATTATCAGGCAGAGTGGGAAATCCGCAGCAGATACAATATTCCGATTGAAAAAGGGCTTGGTGTATTCAATGGAGATATGGGAATTGTCCGGGAGATCAATGGATTTTCCGAGACATTGACCGTAGAGTATGAGGAAGGACGTATGGTGGAATATCCGTTTAAGGAATTGGATCAGCTGGAGCTGGCCTATGCAATCACTATACATAAATCCCAGGGAAGTGAGTATCCGGCGGTGATCATTCCGCTTCTGACAGGGCCGCGTATGCTGATGAACCGGAATCTTTTGTATACAGCAGTGACCAGAGCCCGTAAATGCGTGACACTGGTAGGGGATGAGAAGGCATTTTATAACATGGAGGCAAATGTAAACGAGCAGAAACGTTACAGCGGTCTGAGAGACCGATTGGAGGAATTATAATATTTGAATATCTTAAAATGGATGGATTATCTGTATCCGCCCAGATGCCCGGTCTGTGAAAAAATCAGTATCCGGGGAATCTGCCCGGAGTGCAGAAAAAAGGTACAGTTTATTCGAAAAGATTACTGTATGAAGTGCGGGAAACCGCTGGATCATGAACAGGAGGAATATTGCAGGGACTGCAGACGCAGGCGGCATGTATTTGTCCGGAGCCGGGCGCTGTTATCCTACCGGGGACCGGTGAAACTGTCGCTTTATCAGATGAAGTACGGAAACAGGAGGGAATATGCGGTAACTTATGGACGGGAAATGGCCAAAATGCTTGGCCCGTGGATTTACCGCTGCGGCATTACAAGGATTGTGCCGATCCCATTGCATGCATCCAGAAAAAGAAAGCGTGGTTACAATCAGGCAGAATGGATTGCCCGGGCCATGGGAAAAGAACTGAATCTGCCTGTGGATACGAGATTTTTGTACCGGATCCGCAGAACAAAGCCTCAGAAGAAACTGGATGACCGGCAGCGAAAACAGAATCTGAAAAATGCCTTCGAAGTGAGAAAAAAGATCAATAGCAGAGAGCGTATCCTGCTTGTTGATGATATTTATACAACGGGAAGTACTGTGGATGCAGCTGCAGAATGCCTTCAGAGTGCATGTGGGTGTCAGGTGTATGTGGCAGTGATCGCAATCGGGGGATAAAAAACTTTTCTTGGTTAGCGATTTATGATACAATGAGTGCAAGAGAGCCATAGGGAGCTTGCTCACTTTTGGCGAACGACGAATGTCGATCATGAACTGCTTTTGTTCATGATATACTCTTTATATAGTATGAGCAAAAAAGGTGAAGCTATGATTAATCAGGACAGAGTCCGTGAAATGACCAGAATGGCCATGCTGGAAAACGGACCCGGCGAGAGAGAACTGAAGATCAGCACATATCGTCGAAGCGACTATGTGATTTTGCAGATGGTAAAAGGATTTGTCCTTGGAACGATCTGCTTTTTGGCTGTTCTGACACTGTGGATCTGTTCGAAATGGGATGATTTTAATCAATACTTTGCCAACGTAAACTATGGGGTACTGATCAAAGAAATTGTTGTGATATATCTGATCTTTCTGGCCTGCTATCTGGTGATCTGCGCACTGGCTGCGGTTCACAGACATAAGCAATGCCGGGATAGAAGAGATTTGTATCTGCATTATCTTCATCGGCTGAACAAGTCTTATGTTGCTGAGGAGAAGGAAAATACACAGGAAGAATAAAATTCTGAAACGTGGAGCAGGAGGTAACATATGGTTCAGCTGTTGAAAATAAAGGAATATATCTACCGGTTTATTGGAAAATATGAGATTTACGCTGTGGCGGTCTGCCGGTTCCTGGTGGCTTTTTTCGCATTTACACTGATCGATCATAAAATTGGATATATGGATGTGCTGAAAGAATATCCCATCGCATTGCTTTGTGCACTGCTTTGTTCCTTTCTGCCGTCCGGAGTCATGCTGTTTTTCGGCGCATTGCTGATCTTACTGAACTGCTATGCACTGTCGCTGGAACTGTGTGGAATTGTTGCACTGATATTTGTGGTACTTTTCTGCCTGTATTTCCGTTTTACGAACAGAAAAGGTGTGTATACAGTGCTGACACCGGTACTGAATGTGGTTGGAATTCCATACGTCATGCCGGTATGCGCAGGCCTGTTAAACAGGATTTATACGGCCATCGCAGTGATATGTGGAGAATTTGTTTATTTTTTACTGAAAAATATCAACGAAAATGCAGCGCTTTTTTCAGCGAAGGAATCCATTACGAAAAAGAGTGTGGTAACCCTTGCGGTGACAGAAATTTTTACAGATAAAGAAATGTATTTTTATCTTGCAGCATTTGCGGCAGCATCGGTTGTGGTATATTGCGTGAGAAAATTAAGTGTGGATCATGCACGAACGATCGCTGTTGTGCTTGGAATGGCCGTACAGATGGGCGTGATCTGCAGCGGAGAAATCTATATCGGAGAGACGGGACGTATTATAAAAGTGATCGCAGGTTGTGTGATCTCGCTGGTGATCGTACTGGTGCTTGATTTTATGTCTCTGACGGTAGATTACAGCAGGGTGGAACATACACAGTTTGAGGATGATGAATATTATTACTATGTCAAAGCGGTACCGAAAGCTTTTGTTTCCGTGGAAGACAAACAGGTAAAACACATCAATGCAAAACGTTCCAAGAAAAGAAAATCCACGCGTGGGAAGAAAGTAAATTCCGTTCATGTCAGTCATCCGGAAGACGACCTGGAAGAACAGGTGATCCGGGAGCTGCATGACAAATAAAATAGAAACAGAAAAATCAGAGAGGAAGTGAAAAGATGCGGGAGATAGGAGCAGCGTTATATGCTTTTATGGATAAATATCTATCCTGGATAGACAAACCAAAGGTCGGTCCAACCGATATCGTAGAAATTATCATTATTGCCTTTGTGTTATACCAGGTTATGGTATGGGTAAAAAATACAAGAGCATGGATGCTGTTTAAAGGTATCATTGTGATATTGATCTTTCTTTTGATCGCTGCACTTTTCCAGATGAATACCATTCTCTGGTTGTCGGGAAAAGTAGTAAATATAGCGGCGATCGCTCTGGTGATCATTTTTCAGCCGGAGCTTAGAAATGCTCTGGAACGACTGGGAAGAAAAAATTTTCTCACGGCATTTTTCAGTTTTGATTTCCAGAAGGCAAACGCTGTCCGCTTTTCTGAGAAAACAATCAATGAGATCGTAAAAGCCTGCTATGAGATGGGTAAAGTAAAAACAGGTGCCCTGATCGTAGTGGAACGTGATGTGATGCTGAACGAATATATTCGAACGGGAATCATGTTAGATTCTCTCGTGTCGAGTCAGCTTCTGATCAACATTTTTGAACATAATACACCGCTGCATGATGGCGCGATCATTGTGCGTGGTGACCGAGTTGTATCGGCAACCTGTTATCTGCCACTGTCGGATAATATGGAACTGAGCAAAGAACTTGGAACAAGACATCGTGCTGCTGTCGGAATCAGTGAAGTCAGTGACTCTATGACGATCGTGGTTTCAGAGGAGACAGGAGCAGTTTCTCTGGCTGTAGAAGGTACGCTGTACCGCAACATTGATGCGGACTTCCTGAGAAGTAAATTGAAATTTGCGGCGAAACTGTCCGGAGAGACAGAGACCTATTTTGAAAAACTGAAAAGGAGGCTGAAGAATGCTGCGCAAAGTAACAAAGCGGATAACAAATAATTTTGGCCTCAAAATACTGGCGGCAGTTTTTGCGATTGTCATCTGGCTGGTGGTTGTCAATATCGAAGATCCGGAAAAAACAAAAGGATTTGTGATTCCGGTAACGATTGAGAACAGTGATTACCTGACTGATATGGGAAAGACATATGACATTCTGAATAATTCAGATAAGATTTCCTTTACGGTTACCGGAAAACGTTCTATTATTGAAGAATTATCTGAGTCAGATTTTACGGCAGTAGCCAATATGGAAAATATCAATGATGAGATGACGTTAGTTCCTGTCAGTGTAACTGCATCAAGGTATGCAGGACAGATTGAGATCAACAAGCGGGATGCGACATTAAAGATCAGTGTGGAAAATCTGCAGACAGAACGTTATACCGTACAGGTTGAGACGGAAGGTACACCGGCGGCTTACTGTTATATAGAATCAGCTGTAGCGGATCCGAAGAAGATAACGATTACCGGACCGGAATCGATCCTGAGCCAGATTGCAACTGTGCAGGCGAAAGCGGATGTCAGTGGAGCAGAGGAAAACATTGCCACAAACAGCAAGATCGTATTGCTGGATAAAGATGGAAATGAAATTTCACAGGACAGACTGACATTGAATCGTACTTCGGTGGCAGTTGATGTGACTGTTACCATGGGCAAGTCGGTGCCACTGAAGTTCGTGACAAACGGAACACCGGCGGACGGATATCGTTTTAAAGAAGCAGAATGCAGTACTTCCAGTGTAAAACTGGTGGGAAGCAGTGATGCACTGGCCGGTATCAGTGAACTGGAAATTACCGGTTCTCAGATGAATATTGCAGGGGCTTATTCAAATGTGACAGCCAGCGTGGATCTGTCAAAATTCCTGCCGGATGGAGTGACATTGGCGTCTGATCAGACAAAACAGATCAGTGTAACGCTGGTAATTGAGGGAAAAACAGCGAAAGCCTTTGCGGTACCGGTAAAAAATATCACGGTAAAAAATCTGCCATCCAACTATCAGCTGGATTTTAATGCAGATACAGTGACTGTAAATTTACTTGGATTCGAGGAAGATTTTGCGGATATCAGTCCGGATGATATTACCGGAACCATTGATGCATCATCCCTTGGAGCCGGGACTCAGTCGGTGGCGGTTTCGGTTGACGGAAGTTATACGGTAAGTGAGACACCATATACATCCGTGACGGTTACGGAAAAATCAAATAATACAGGAAGTACAGATAGTACAGACGGAGCGGAAAGTTCCGGACAGTAGGTAATACAAGATACTCAAGATGTATTTGGAGGGGATACAAGATGGTTTGTCAGAAAGTAAGAATTAAAAATCCTGCGGGACTGCATCTGCGTCCTGCAGGGAAACTATGTGATGAGGCAATTAAATACAAGTCTAAAATCTCATTTCAGAGAGGAAATATGACGACAAATGTAAAAAGCCTTTTGAGTGTGCTGGCGGCAAGTATCAAATACAATGATGAAGTTGAATTTGTATGTGAGGGAGAAGATGAAGAAGAAGCGCTGGCAGGAATTGTATCAGTGATAGAAACTGGTTTGGGGGAATAACACAGGAAAAGAGGACAAAAGTATGGATCATTTGGATGAACTGGAAGCAGAAGCAATATACATTATGCGAGAAGT
>CAVKTR010000072.1:0-14669 GCA_963659325.1 Dysosmobacter segnis | reverse complement strand
CAGATTCCAAATAATAACGTTAACATAATTCCTCTTTCTATCAGGTTCATGCCTGATGCATAAAATTAAAGATTGTATTTCAAGCTTTTTCTTTTTATAAGCTTGTTGCCTCTTGATATTTCAAGTATAATATTCCTTGATGTATTCGTACATATCAATTTCAGAGAAATAAATACTTCTATTTTAGGGAATTATTCTTTACAGAAGGATAAGAAAAAATATTATGGGAAAACAATCAAAACGTGAAAATAAAACAATTTATCAGTTATGCCGCGAAGAATGCGGACTCACCAGAGATGGCAAAATCACCGATGATGAGATCAAAGATTTTGCACTGATCAGCAAAAAATTAAACGATATCTCCCTGGCCGTGGATGCCTTAAATCTCTGGGTAGACAAAACTGCCAGCGAAAATAATATTAATATTAAACTGCTCAATGACGAAATGAAAAAAATAGAACAATAAAAGCATTCTGTTTTTCAAAACAAATATATAACAAAACTCTTTCAGATATACCTGTAACCAACGCATAATCTGTTATAAGTACATCCAAAGGAGTTTTTCTTCTTAAATATCTTCTCTTCCGTATTTCTTCCTTAAAACGAGTAACAATCCGATCATAATTACCACACAAACCGGAAGTGCGATCCATGAAATTGCAAGCAATCCAACGGCATTTAACACACCGATCAGTGCATAACCGATACAGCACACAACCGCTACGGTCAGCGCATATGGAATCTGTGTCGTAACATGGTTCACATGGTGACAATGTCCACCCGCGGAAGCCATGATGGTTGTATCAGAAATCGGAGAACAATGATCGCCACAAACAGCTCCTGCCAGGCAGGCTGCAATGGAAATAACCATCATTGTTCCGGATGGGAATACCCCGATAACGATCGGAATCAGGATTCCAAACGTTCCCCAGGAAGTTCCTGTGGCAAAGGCCAGACCTGCTGCCACCGCAAAAATAATGATCGGCAAAAATCCCTGCAGGGACTGCGCGGAACCTGCTACCAGGTTTGCGACGAAAATATTTGCACCAAGCAGGTTTGTCATACCGGATAAGGTCCATGCCATCACAAGGATCAGGATCGGTGCAATCATTGCCTTAAAGCCTTCCGGCACACATTCTGCAAATTCATGGAACGTGATAACATCACGAAGCATGTAATATACAAAGGTAAATAACAACGCGATAAATCCACCAATTACCAGTCCAACGGAAGCATCGGAACCGGAAAATGCGGAAATAAAACTTTCACCCTCAAAAAATCCACCGGTATAAACCATACCGATAATGCAGGCTGCGATCAGCACTACAACCGGAAGTACAAGGTCAAGGACAATACCTTTGCTGCTCTCTGTCGCCTCGTTGCTCTCATCATACGGGCGCTCCGGTGTGGTAAACAGATCACCTTTGATCGCGTTCAACTCATGGGTACGCATCGGTCCGAAATCAACCCTGAATACGACCATTCCAACGATCATAACCAATGTCAGGATCGCATACAGGTTATACGGAATTGTCTGTAAAAATACGGCAAAACCGTTAATTCCGGAATCTTCCGGAACAGAAGATGTAACCGCTGCCGCCCAGGAACTGATCGGTGCGATAATACAAACCGGCGCCGCTGTCGCGTCAATAATATAAGACAATTTTGCTCTGGATACTTTGTGGGTATCTGTAACCGGACGCATAACGCTTCCGACAGTCAGACAGTTAAAATAATCATCGACAAAGATCAGGATTCCAAGCACCATTGTCGCAAGCTGTGCTCCGATTCTTGTTTTGATTCGTTTGGATGCCCATTTACCAAATGCTGCAGAACCGCCGGCTTTATTCATCAGTGCAACCAGCATACCGAGCATAACAAGGAAAATCAGAATACCAATATTCCAGCTGTTTGCAAGCTTAAATACCATACCGCCGCTTTCGTTGAAAAACATGGTATTCATCATCAGCTCCAGATTACCGTTGCTGTACAGCAGTGCTCCAACAATAATTCCGGTAAACAGTGAAGAATATACTTCTTTTGTGATCAGCGCCAGTGCAATGGCCACGATTGGCGGCAGTAACGCGAATACAGTCGCATAAGCAGCACAAGTATAGTTATCAGGATCTGCGACTTTTCCCGGTGTCACTACAGATACGCCGATCAGCACCGCAACGATCACCAGAAAACAGATCATAACAATAAGTTTCTTCTTTCGCATGTTATTCTCCCTTCATAACATCATCTTGTCACCCCCATATACAGAGGTTGAAATTATCTCTCATCTGATATTTATTCTCAGATATCTCAGAGTGTTTCTTCTATACTACAAACTGGTATGAGTGTTCCCCATACCAGTTTATAAGATTATCATTTTTCACTCTGTTCTGTCAATGAAAACAGCTTTACTTCTGCTTCCTGCTTCGCAGTCACAACCATATAGCACTCCGGTTGAAAGGAAATCTGTTTTTGCCAGACATCCTCCTGTCCGGCCAATACGCCATCTGCCTTCACTACCGAATAATAATCCATGCCTTTTACAAGCCCAAGTCCTGTATATTTCACATAACTTTCCTTATAGGCCCATATCCGGCAAAAATTCTCATATCCATGCTGCTCCAGCCATTCTACTTCCATCGGATGAAAAAATCGTTTTGCCAGACGTTCTGCCTTACAGTCATGCTCTTCCTGAATGTCCAGACCGACTGCCTGTGGTGCGATCGCGCAGCTCCACCATTCCCCGCTGTGAGAAATCGAAAAACAGATATCTAATACATGTTCCAGAAACGGCTTTTTGTTTTTTTCCTGACAAATCTGAAGTGTTTCCGGCAATTTTATCTGATGCGCTTTTGCATAAATGCGAATCGCACGTTCTAATAACTCATGTGAAGCTTTGCTTTTTTCATCCCATTTCTGATAATAGATCTGAATCTCCATCACTTCTTAATTACAATACCTATTCAGCCTGATATTTGTCATACAGTCTCTGGAAAGCCGGTATACTGCGTTTTGCAACTTCTGCCGGAACACAGTAGGACACGCGAACCCAGCCCGGACCGTAAAATGCAGTTCCCGGTGCCATCAGGATTTTTTCTTCTTTCGCGCGCTCACAGAATTTTGTATCATCCTCTTCCAGTGCTTTTACAAACAGGTAAAAAGCTCCGTCCGGATGGATACAGGTGTAACCGATCTCTGTCAGTGCGTTGTACAGAATATCTCTGGTCTCCTGATAAATGCTGATATCCACAGAAGCATCCACGCATTTCAGCAGCATTTTCTGCTGAAGAGACGGTGCATTTACATAACCAAGGTAACGCATGGAAGCTGTCATACCTGCGATCAGGTCTTCGTAATCCTGTACACAAGGCTCCATAGCAATATATCCGATACGCTCGCCTGGGATGGATAATGCTTTACTGTAAGAATATACAACAATTGTATTTTCATAATAATGAGTCAGATACGGTACTTCGATATCGTAAGCCAGTTTACGATATGGCTCATCGGATACCAGATAAATCGGATGACCGTATTCTTCCTGTTTTTTCTTTAAAATATCGGTAACCATACGGATAGACTCTTCTGTGTATACCGCACCGGTCGGATTGTTTGGTGTATTGATCAGAACGAATCTGGTCTTTGGTGACAGTGCTGCCTCAAAAGTCTCCGGATCCGGCTGTAAGGTCTCCATATTGCAAAGAGCCGGAACTAATTTGCCGTACATTGTCTCCACATAGCTCTTGTACTCCCAGAAATAAGGTGCAAATGTTACGACTTCGTCACCGTCATCCAGCAATGTATTTGAAATAACTACGATAGCTGCTGCCGCACCACTTGTCATAATGATACCCTGCTCTATATACTTGCAGTCATATTTTCCGTTCAGATAATTTGCAATGTGACTGCGGACTTCCGGATGTCCTACGTTTGCAGGATAGCCGTGCAGTGCCAGCGGTTTCTCTGTATCGATAATCTCTTTTAATGCCTCGTTAACTGCTGCAGGTGGCTCCACACTCGGATTTCCGATGGTAAAGTTAAAGATATTTTCTGCGCCGTAAATAGCAGCCAGTTTTTTGCCTTCCTCAAAAATATCACGGATACAAATAGATGAATCCAGTGACTCTCTTAAACGTTTTGAAATCATGATCTATGTCCTCCAAATCCCCTGTTCTTTTTCACATCAACGCTTTAAATCGTTATACTTTCCATATCTTATCACATTTCTCGCAAAAATAAAAGGTTTCTTTACATCTAACTGCATTTTTGCTATACTTTTTATAGCATACAGGTATTCCATGGAATACCTGTGTTTCACTCAAAAAAACCACAGATACAGTATTTTGGGATTCTGTATCTGCTCGTTTTTAATAGAAGAATTATAAACATCAGATGATCGAACCACGATACCGATTTTTAGTGATCCGTATCAGTTCGTTTTTAACAGGAGAAATGCAAATGGGAAATCAGGAAAACAGCAAATATGATTCACTCAATCAGCCTGCGGAAAACAAGCAGCAGCTTGCATATCAGCAGATCAAAGAGGACATTCTGAATAATACCTATCCGGAAGGAACCGTTATGGTAGAACGCAAATTATGTGATATCTACAATGTCAGCCGTTCTCCGATCCGGAATGCGCTCCAGCAGCTGACCCACGAAGGTCTGCTCTCTTTTGTCCCGGGCAAAGGGACTGTCGTTGCTTCCTTTACCACAGAAGATATTCTGGAAGTATACGACCTGATCGAACTGCTCCAGACCTATGCGGTCTCTGCATGTATCAGTAAATCAAATGCCCTGGCTGTAAATGCGCTGGAAGTCGCACTGGAAAATATGAAAAAATCTCTGGATGAAGACGATATCTATCACTGTACCCGCTGGGATCAGAAATTCCATGAGCTTCTGGTCAGCTATTCCGGCAACAAACGTCTGGAGACAATTTATGAGCAGCTGGACTGCCAGCAGATGCTGTTCATCTCTACTATTTTAGACGATATGGATCTGGCGCAGAACTCCTATCAGGAACATGCGGCGATTCTGGATGCCATCAAGGCAAAAGATTCGGAAGCAGCCCACAACTGCATCCGCCAGCATTATTATCATATCAAGCAATACTATATCAACAAACTGCTTAGCAGAATTCATATTTAATTTCAGGAGGTACTGTCATTATGGAAATGCAGACATTACAAAAAGACATGATCGCAGCTATGAAAGCCAAAGACAAAGTACGCAAGGATGCTATCTCATCTCTGGTATCTGCGGTAAAAAAAGTAGCGATCGATGAGGGCTGCCGGGATGATATCAAACCGGAACTTGTTGACCGTGTCATCTTAAAAGAGTTAAAGAGCGTAAAAGAGCAGGTAGACACCTGCCCGGCAGATCGTACGGATCTGAAGGAAGAATATCAGGCTCGTTATGATATCATCAACGAATATGCTCCACAGCTGTTATCCGCAGAGGAAGTAAAAACAATTCTGACAGAGCGTTTCGCTGATGTGCTGGCTACCAAAAACAAAGGTCAGATCATGAAAGCGGTTATGGCTGAGTTAAAAGGAAAAGCAGACGGAAAAGTCATCAACCAGGTGGTTGCTGAACTCTGCAAATAAAAATTTCTATGTAATTTATAGCAAGTAAAAAACCTCTGAGCACTATGCCCAGAGGTTTTTATTATCTCTTCTTTATTAAGTTCGATTAGAAAATTCTACGTACTGCAACGATTGATTTTCCATAGTTAACCGGTCCGATCTTGATACCTGTGGACGGTGAACTTGCATGTACGATCTGTCCGCCACCAATGTAAATTGCAACGTGACCACTGTAACATACGATATCACCCGGCTGCATATCAGATACAGATACTGCACGACCTACACCTGTCAGAGCTCCTGAACTATGCGGAAGTGATACACCAAAGTGAGCATATACACTCTTTACAAATCCGGAACAGTCTGCACCGTTTGTAAGACTTTCGCCTCCCCATACATATGGGTTTCCAACGAACTGACATCCGTAGCTTGCTACTGCAGATCCTGTACCGAATCCTGAGCTGCTGCTTGAGCTGGATGAGTTTGAATCTGAACTGCTGGAGCTGCTTGAGCTGGATGAGCTTGAATCTGAACTGCTGGAGCTGCTTGAGCTTGAGCTGTCAGATTTGCTGCTTGAACTGCTGGAGGAAGCTGAACTTGTGCTGCTGGATTTTGTAGATGCAACACTGGAAGCTCCTGCAGTTACTTTTACAGTCTGTGCTGCTGCGAGCTGCTGTGCGATGATCGCATTCTGCTCTGCAACGGTCTGTTTATACTGAGCTGCAAGGCTCTGTGCCTGTGCAAGCTGACTTTCAAAATCTGCCATCTGGCTGCTCTTCTGAGCTTTCATCTCTTCCAGATTCTTCTGCTGCTCCTGGTATGTAGCCTGGTTCTCTTCCAGATCTTTCTTCTCTTCTTCTACCTGAGTTACCAGATTAGCAACTTCTGTCTTTGTATTCTGATACTCTACCAGAAGGTTTCTGTCATAATCATATACTTTTGAGAAATTCTCCACTTTATTTAATACATCTGCGAAGCTCTGTGCGCCAACTAATGCATCCAGGAAAGAGCTGTCACCGTTCTCATACATATAACGGATTCTTTCTTTCATAGATTCGTACTGCTCTGATTCTTTCTCTTTTGCAGCTGCCAGATCTGCTTCTGCCTGTGCAAGTTCTACTTTTTTCTGATCGATCTGGTCAGAGATCAGATCCAAGCTTACCAGAACATCTACCAGATCGGAATCTACTTTATCAATCTCGCTCTGTAAGCTGGACTGCTGACTTTCGATATCCTGAATCTGGCTGTTTACAGAATCAAGTTTGTTCTGTGCCTCATTCTTCTGACTTCTTGCTTTAGAAAGACTTGTTGCATTTGCCATCTGTGTACCAGATAAAGCCATCGCAACGACTAATCCCAACGCAATAATTTTTTTCTTCATATATTGAAATACTCCTTCGTAATGTGTCTCTTTTTCGTTACCTAAAGGATTATAACATTTCTCTGTCATAATTTCAACCGAAAGAACATCATTTCAGAAATATTTCACACTTTTTCGTAACATTTTTGTAATATTTTATTAGATTTGCATGAGTCCCTGCTTCACTACTAAAATTTTTCCTCCGGATGTCGGATTTCGCTCCTCCAGATGATTCAGTTGTCTGATATCAGCGACTGTCGTGTGGAATTTTTTTGCAATTTTCCAGAGGTCTGTCTCCTCATCCAGGCGCACCCCTGCAATACCCGGGATCTGTTCCAGCCATTTCGGGTCCAGTTCTTTTGTTTCCACCGCTCCGATCACCTGCTGTTCCTGCATTTTTGTTACCATAGCAGCCACACTGATCACCGCCTGCACTTCTAGCTCCGTACCCGTTCTCATCAGGAAAGATAAATGCTCCAGCGACGTCTGCAGTTCCACATCTGCATTCCGCGGCATATGCGGAATGTCTATCTGGCATTGAAATGGGATCAGCCCTTCCACAGCCCCCACCGGTGCGCTGTCCGAACTGCTTAGATACAAAATCTTCACACTGACGGTTCCTTCCACATTCAGACCATCCTCCAGCACTTTCCACTGTTCCACCTGAGCCTGGCCGGTTCCGGAACCGATCTGTAATATTTCTTCCTCCGGATTTTTCAGCTTCAGCGTGTCGTTCACCCTGCACCTTGCCTCATTTTTCATATGAAGACTGCAGGTTTTGACCGCCTCGCAGTGAAGATTCAGCTGCTGTTCCAGAGAATACGCATCCAGCAGGCGTTCCAGGCTTTTCTCCCGATACAGCCGCAGATCCATGGACAGCTCTGTCTCGATCAGAAGCACCCGCGGCTCACCATCCGCATCCTCCTGCTCCCTGCAGGTAAAAACCGGTGACCCGATCACCACATACGGGATCATATCCATCTGGGCCTCAGGAATATTCAGGCTGCTCTGATAAGGCACTCTCTGCTCTAGCCACTGCATCCTGTTTTCTTCCATGCCCTGATAGATCAGAAAAACCTGAAGTTCTCCCTGAATGCCAACACTGCCATTTCCAACATGGATCTCCATTCCCATTAACTGCGTCTGCTGCCAGAGGTTCTGGTTAATATTCGGTTTGTTCGACGGAATCCGCACCTCTTCCCGGATCTTGGCACGCTCACAGCCCCGGTAGCAAAGTTCCAGATAATTTTCCTGCTGTGTTTTTACTTCCATATGTTCTGCCTGCTCCAAACCTACCGGAATCTGCAGGTCTTTGCGCTCTCTGGCCTGTACCCGAATTTCCACCAGCGCACGGATATTCAGCTTTCTGGCGTTCATCATTCGAATCGTCAGGTCTTCCAGCACCACTTCCGTCTGTGCCATATCAAACTCTCCCGCCGCTTCAAGGATCACCGTCTCCTGAAACGGGAATTCTCCTTCCAGACTGGCGATCTTCCACTCGCTCTGCCCGGTATGATACAGTACTTTAAACCGCAGCGTCCCCTTTACCAGAACCTGCCCGATGCTGCACTTGCTTTCTTCTACCTGTACACTGCCGTCACTTAAGATCACCGAAAAAAAATCCGGCAGATAATCCGGCAGATGATACGTTTCATCGAAGGTCACCTGCGTAATAGCAGGGCCTTTTTTCTCCTCCACACAGATTGATTCCGTTATTAATTCCATTCGTTCTGCTCCTCCTATTCAAACACCACATTTTCTTCCAGCCGCTCTGTTTTTACCGCTATGTATGGGTAACTGACCGCTTTCTCCACCTGCGCACCGTTTTCCGGTCCGATCAGATCTGTCTCAAAATAAAGTGCGTTTTCTGCCAGATATAAATTCTGCACCTGAATACTGTATCCGCCAGTCTCCTGCATGCCAAAGCCCCGCACGATATACAGAGCATCATCCATCACGTAGGTCATCTTAAAATCTTCCGCTTTCCGGCCTTCGATCTCCGCCTGCAGTTCCTCCGGCATTTCCTGTTCCGTCACCACGGTATAATCAACATCTCTTATTTTTTCAGTCCCGGTTTTCTGCACGCCGCATCCGGTGCACCACAGAAGTCCGATCAGGGAAAATGCTGCTCCCAGCCGGTAGATTTTTGTCCATACGCCCGCATTTTTCATAGTTCCCCTCTGTCCCACCTTATTTCTTGCTCTATTCTATTTGCCGATTTGTAAAAATATGCATGGATTTCTGAAAAACTATCTGCTATACTAGATAGGTCGTTTTAGAGTAAATTGAAAAATTATACATTTTGGAGGAAATATTATGGTAAGAACAATTCTCGCTGTTTTGTTCGCAATCTGCTATTTGATCATCGGCATCCCGGTGCTTTTTGTCGAATGGCTGATTGGTAAAAAAAATCCACGTCTGCGGGACATCAGCAGTCTCCGCATGGTACAGTGGGCGTTCCGTGTTATCTGCCGGATCTGCGGTGTAAAACTCACCATCAAAGGTCAGGAAAATGTACCGAAAGATACACCGGTGCTCTATGTAGCAAACCACAACAGTTATTTTGATATTATGATCACTTATGCGCTCTGCCCGGATCTGACCGGCTACATCGCAAAAGATTCTCTGGAAAAGGTTCCGCTGCTGAATATTTGGATGAAACGGCTCTACTGCCTCTTCCTGAAACGTGATGATATGAAAGCCAGCTTAAAAACCATCCTGCAGGCCATTGAATATATCAAAAAAGGCATTTCCATCTGTATTTTCCCTGAGGGAACCCGTGGAGACAGTGATGAGATGGCACCGTTCAAAGAAGGAAGTATGAAAATTGCAGAGAAAACCGGATGTCCGATCGTTCCAATGGCAATTTCCCATACCAGAGACATCATCAAAGATCATATGCCATTTGTAAAACCGACCCATGTTACGGTAGAATATGGCGCTCCAATCTATCCGAAAGAGCTGGCAAAAGAAGAAAGACGCGCTCTTGGCCGCCTTTCCCAGAACATGATCCAGGAAATGCTGGATCAGCAGAAAGCTCTGGAGAGCAAATAATAGCAGGCCTGAATTTTGCAGAAAAACTGCTATCCACAAATTTCTATTGCATACAAAAAGACTCATAAAAACATCTATCTTATGATCTTACAAATTATTTGATATTTGTCTTTATGAGTCTTTTACTTTTATATACAAACTTTTAGTCTTCTAAGGCTTCTTCCAATGCTTTCACGATCTTCGGAAATTCCATAAAGTGAGAAGCTTTTACAAGTACGGTATCTCCTGCTTCCACAAAATTCAGCAGTGTCTGTGTCAGTTTCTCACGTTCTGCAAAATACATAACTTTTGTATGTCCACGCTGTGCCCCCTTGGCCAGTTCTTCACTGAGGGTTCCACAGCAGAACAAAATATCAACGCCTGTATTTGCCGCATACTTTCCAACTTCGTAATGCAGTTCACGCTCGTTTTCACCAAGTTCTCCCATGTCACCGAGCACGGCGATCCTTCGTCCATCAGCCTTTGCCAGCACGTCCAAGGAAGCTTTCATGGAAACCGGATTTGCATTGTAGCAGTCATCAATGATAATCACATCGTTCCGTTCGATCAGATTCGTTCTTCCCGCGATCGGTTTCGCATCGGCAATCCCCTCGCAGATATCCTCACTTTCCAGCCCCATGATCCGTCCGACACATGCTGCTGCGCACGCATTGTACAGATGGTGAATCCCCGGGATCGGCTCATGGATCTGGCAGACTTTCTCTGGGAAATGCAGGTTTGCATTCAGTCCGCGAAAGCCTCTATTTTCAATGGCATCCGCAATAACTTCATACTGAAAGTCTGCCTTCTGTGCACTACCGTCTTCTACGTAATAAAATACCGGTTTTACGCCTTTTACTTCCTGTACGGTGATCAGTTTATCATCGTTTCCATTCAGCACGATATGTCCATCCGGTTTCAGGAAGTCAAAAATCTCTGATTTTGCACGGAGTACACCGTCGCGGTCGATGAGATTTTCCAGATGGCACTGTCCGATGTTTGTCATAACACAGATGTCCGGTTTCGCCACTTTTGCGATCCGGTGCATCTCGCCAAACTCAGAAATTCCCATCTCAACCACTGCCACTTCATGATCTCTGCGGATGCGGAGGATCGTCAGCGGCAGACCGATCTCATTATTAAAGTTTCCTTCTGTCTTGAGCACATTGTATTTCTGGCTTAAAACAGCGGAAATCATCTCTTTTGTACTTGTTTTTCCAACACTTCCGGTAATTCCGATGATTTTAATGCCAAGCGTGGAGCGGTAAAATTCTGCGATATCTTTCAGTGCCTGCTCACTGGAAGCCACCTGGATGTACGGTCCATCCGCATTCTCCAGTGGTTCCTCAGATAAAACGGCCAGGGCACCCATTTCAAATACATCCGGGATAAAACGGTGTCCATCCACGCGCTCTCCGCGGATCGGAATATATAAGTAACCCGGCTCTACCTGACGGCTGTCAATAACTGCGCCAGTGATCTCGCTGCCACGCAATGCATCGTCGCCCACATAAGTGCCGCCGCATGCTTTTGCGATATTTTCCAGTGTCATCTGATCCAATGTATTATTCATGTTTTCCTCCGTATTTATCCTGAGAAATCTGGATCAGACGTTCACACAGATCCTCGTACTGAATGCCGATCACAGCTGCTTCCTGTGGTAACAGGCTTGTCGCTGTCATACCCGGCAGAGTATTTGCCTCCAGGCAGAACATTTCGTTTTTGTCATTTAACAGGAAATCCATTCTGGCATAAGCGTCCAGACCAAGTTCCCGGCAAACTGCAACGGCATGTTTCTGCATCTCTTTTGTAACTTCTTCCGGAAGGTCAGCCGGACAGGTTTCGACTGCGCTTCCTGCTTTGTATTTGTTTTTGTAATCATAAAATCCTTCTACCGGAGCGATCTCGATAACAGGAAGAGCCTGCATATCAATAACACCAACGGAAAATTCACGTCCACAGATATAATCCTCGATGATGATCTCATCTTCATATCTGAATGCTTCATCCAGGGCAGCTTCGTACTCGTCTGCCGTGCGCACGATAGTAACACCGATACTGGAACCACCGCAGCATGGTTTTACAACACACGGAAGGCTTAAGCCAGTCTCTGCAAACGGGACACCGCGCTGTGCTTTGCCCAAGGCAATACCATGCGGTGTCGGAATGCCTGCTGCCTCAAACATTTTTTTGGAAATACCTTTATCCATGGCCAGAGCGCTTCCAAGATAGCGGCTTCCGGTATACTGAATTCCAAACAGATCAAAAGCTGCCTGAATTTTACCATTCTCACCATTCTCGCCATGCAGTGCCATAAATACGACATCCGCTGCCTGACAGATTTTGATAACGTTTGGTCCAAAGAAACAATCGGACTGATCTTTTCTCATGGCCTTTACCTGCGCGATATCCGGAGCTTCTCCCGGGATCTGTGCCACTTCTGCGCTTGCCTCTTCCGCACGCTCAAAAATTCCTGTAATATCTTCCTCTTCATCATGGTAACCCATGAAAACATCCAGCATAATAACGTTGTGTCCTTTGGAACGCAGTGCTTTACTTACCATGGCTCCTGTATTCAGGGAAACATCCCTTTCTGTGCTGAGTCCACCAGCTAAAACTACAATATTCATAATTATATTAATCTCCTTAATATGAAATTCTATTTTTGCATTCTCTTTAGTTTAGCACATTTTTTTTATTTGTGAATGCCACATATGCAAAATATCATATTTTTTTCGTATTTTCCATTTATGCTATGGTTTATAACTATAAACTACTGTAATATACTATCTATAAACATCAGCAATTCCTTCTTAACTGCTAACATTTCATCTACCATACAGGAAATTTCTTCAGCCTGTCCTGCCCGTTTTGTATCTCCAAGTTTTGTCATTCCGGACGCCAGAACAGACAGCAGCATCGGTGCAAACCGGTAAGAACCGGTCTGCCGGCATACGGCAAGTCCGTCCGTACCATATCTGACAGAACCGGGGTATTCTCCCATCAGAAGACACAGCGCAGACATCTGGTAACAGACAGATATCTGTGCCTGCTTCTGCCAGCTCTGTCCGCTGTGTTTTCTCTCCAGCACCCGGTACATCTGCTCCAGCCGCTGCAGACACCAGGCATGCTCCATCTCCCGCTCTCTGCATGCCGTCATCAACTGAAAAATCAGGATTTCAACGGAACTGTAACTACGTTTTTCTTCCCAGCTTCCGCCATAATCCGGATAGGTCAGACGCAGAAGCTCCAGCAGTTCTTCTTCCATCTTCTCCGATGAGGTTCCACTCCACCAGCTCAGCGCATGTGCCGCCAGCTTCATCCACTGCTGGTCATCCGCTTTCTTTTCACCGGGCAGTTCCCGGTAATCTTCCAGATTCTGTTCCAGGCTTTTACGGTCCCCACACCGTACAGACTGGGCCAGTTCTTCCTGCAGCCTCTTTTTCTCCATTTCCTGTGCACCGATATACATCACATACCGCCCGGTATCTTCGCCCATCCGCTCCATCAGAGCCGCAAACACTCTTTTCTGTGGATTATGACGGCCATTTTCAATTTTTGATACCGTGCTCACTGCACATATCCCGTCCGCAAGATCTTCCTGTGTCATTCCATGCCGGATTCTTGCCTCCCGTACTACATCGCCAATCTGTAACGTTTTCATAACTTTTTCCTCCCTAAATAAGTATTTTGCAGACTAATTTTATCATTACAGTTTGTTGTAAAACATCTCTCACATGCGTATAATTCCTGTTCTTTTGTATGAATACAAATTTTCGTTTCACTTTATTCCTGCACCAAATACATTTCCAAGCAAATATTCTGTTTAAAAAATGCAGGAAAACAGGTGCCAGGCATCCATCAAAAATTTACATATTTTTTCAAATATGCTACACTCATATATCAGAAACCTATGCCTGATTGCGGACAATTATCCCTTGTACACAATCACGTTCATACAGAAACAAAATTCATTATCTGGAGGAAACTATGAAAACAGCACTCATCACCGGCGCTTCCCACGGAATCGGAAAAGCCATCGCACAATGTCTGGCTTCTCACGGTATCCGGCTTTTTCTCAACTGCCGTTCCTCAAAGGAAGAGCTGATAAAATATGCCGCTGACTTAACCGAAAACTATCAGATTCCATGTACACCACTGGTTTACGATATTTCAGATCACGAACAGGTGCATGCCATGTTTGACGAAATCCATGCCATGCATGAGACAATAGATCTGCTGATCAATAATGCCGGTGTTTCCCACATCGGCCTTTTACAGAATATGGATATTCAGGACTGGAACCGGGTCATCAACACAAACCTGACTTCGGTGTTTTCCTGTTGCAAATATGCGATTTCTGACATGCTCAGCAAAAAAGAGGGGAAAATCATTAATATTTCATCTATGTGGGGACTTTCCGGGGCTTCCTGCGAAGTGGCATACTCAGCCAGCAAAGGCGGATTGAATCTGTTCACGCAGGCGCTGGCGAAAGAACTGGCTCCGAGTAACATTCAGGTGAATGCCGTGGCCTGCGGGGTGATCGATACCCGTATGAATGCATGCTTCGATGAAGAAGAACGGGCAGAATTAGAAAATGAGATTCCGGCCGGCCGCTTCGCGGCGCCGGGGGAAGTGGCAGAATTCGTGTATCAGCTGATCACGGCGCCAGCGTACCTGACGGGGCAGAT
>CAVKTR010000071.1:0-14772 GCA_963659325.1 Dysosmobacter segnis | reverse complement strand
TATTCCGGATTCTCATCATCCTTGTGTGCATGATAATAAGCCTGTCCGAGATCCTGATAAAGTTTGCGGATCGCACCTTCACGTTCCTGAATATCTAATGCGATTTTCGCTGTATCTTTAATCTCCTTCGCTTTGCTTAAGCCTGTTTTTCCTGCTGTAGAGATTGTGTTTCCTAATTTGTCAAAAAAAGCCATTTTCAAAACCCCTTTCTGTGTATGCTTTTCAAGTTTTTCTTTATTATACCGCAATTTCGGCATAGTACAAGGAATTTTCTATAAACTTTTTATTAACTCAGTGACTATATATTGCGTATCTCATAATCATAATTACATTATCAATTTTTCAATGCTGTGATTGGCACAACAAGCACACCATCCGGTCTCTTATAAGCTGCATTTGACAATCCACATATTACACACAGAGAAGCTGGTTCTTTTCCACCATCTTTCTTTATTTCTTCTTTTATTTTCAATAAATTCTCTGCTGCCGCCTCAATCTGATTTGCCCCAAGTTTTATCTCAAAGCCACACCAGGATCCATCCGGCAGAGATATCACTGCATCCATTTCATTATTGTTATAATCCTGATAATGATATAATTCTGCACCAAATGTCTCCGCATATATTTTCAAATCTCGCTCACAGAGTGATTCAAATAAAAATCCCAGTGTATTCAAATCTCCCAACAACATTTCCGGTGTTGCCCGCAATAATGCCGCTGCCAATGACGGATCCGACAAATGCCTTTTCTCTGCCTGTTTTACCCGAACAGAGGAACGCAATTTTGTATCATACGGTTTTTGATTATCCGTAAGAAAAAGGCGCTTAAAAATGTCCAGATAACTCGCAACCGTTTCTACATCAACATCTTCATCATCAATTTCCTTCATATCATTTTTTAGCTTTTTATTCGTTGCTGTCGTTGCTTCATTTCTTGCAAGAGATCTTAATAACAATTCCATTTTTCGTCGATCTCTTTTCACATTATCAATACGATATACATCATCATCAAGTACAGCATTGATGTATTGCATCGGTAAATATGCCGCCTGTTTCAAATCCGTTTCCTGATTCTCCGGCCATCCACCACGAATAATAACGTCAATAATTTTTCTTAAATCCACTTCTCCTAAAATCTGGGGGGCTATTTTCCCCTTACATACATCCTGAAGTGATACCGCTCCACTGGAATCTCCACTTTCATACAAAGACATTGGACGCATTCTGAGTTTTGCAATGCGTCCCGCTCCACTGTGTAAAATTCCTTTATGATTTGGAGTTGCAGATCCAGTCAGAATAAATTGTCCCTTCTGACCAGTCTGGTCAACTTTATAGCGTACCGCATCCCAAAGTTGTGGCACTTCCTGCCATTCATCGATTAAACGCGGCATATCACCTTCAAGCACCAGTGACGGACTCATCTCCGCCAACTGTCGATTTTGAAAATTTCCTTCCGGATTTCCAATCATGATCTCACTGCTGCAATGAAACGATGAAGTCCACGTTTTTCCGCACCACTTTGGACCTTCAATACACAATGCGCCAAAAGTTTTCAGATACTCTTCCACCAAAGTATCTATCAGTCTTGGTTTGTAATTCTTTTTTTCCATTAAACTTCTCCTTTTTTGCGCAAAACTCATTTTTAATATTCCCTGATAATAATCATATTATACTTCAATCCGATAGATTTGGCAATTCCAATCCGATAGATTTCCATTTTTCATCCCGACAGATTCAACAATTCCAATCCGACAGATTTACATTTTTCATCCCGATAGATTTGGCAATTTCAACCCGATAGATTTCTACTTTTCATTTCCACAGATTCAAAAAAGGACAGCACCCGCAGATGCTACCCTCTCCCGAAAAATATGATTTATGGTTTTAGACTGAATTTCTCTGTTATGTTATTTTCTTCCAACTAATGCATCATCTATCGGTTTTCCAGCCTCTTTACGATATGCATCATCCACTGATTTTACATGACCGCCACTGAACGCAAGCATCAGTACCAGACCGATGATACCAGCAATCAGCAGGAAGATAAATACGGCACGTACTCCCATCACACTCGCGATCAGAATTGCTACCGCTGTCGGTGCGATTGCATTAAAGATATTGGAAATCGGGTTTACGCAGGCAAATACACCTGAGAAATCTTCTCTTCTCCAATACTGTGCTGCCACGGAAACAGTATAGTTTGAAGATGCGCCCATAAACATTGCTACAAAAATTAACGCAATAACAACCAACGCTCCTGCGCCTGTCACTGTAGCCAGTGCGCCGCAAACGCCTGATAAAATCATCAGTATCATTGCAATGATCATAGATTTCTTTGTTCCAAATTTTGTATCAAGCACACCCAGAAGCCAGCTTCCGATTGCGCCGAAAATCGCAACCATCATCATGATAATCGTGTAATTTAACTCCGGAAACGCTGAAATGATCGCATTGGACTGTGTCATAGTTCCTACCGCGCCCATCAGAAGAAGTCCACAGCTGACTGCCGCAAACCAGAAGTCACGGGTTTTGAAAATATGACCTGTGGTCCAGACGGTTGTCTGTTTGTTTCTGATTTCTTCCTCCAGCATCTGTTTTGCAACTTCCGGAGTGATGTTTTTATCATTATCACGATAAGCACCGCACTGCTCCGGATAATCCGTCACAAAGATCAAGAATAAAATATATCCGATGGTTGTTAATACCAAAAATGGTAAAAATCCTTTAAATACAGCCGGCATTCCGCCAGTTGTCAGCGGTCCCATTACGGAAGCCGCGAAAAATCCGATCACACCATTACTTACCGGGTAAGCGATTGTCGCAATACCCATTACGGTTCCTTTTCTGGTCGGGAACCACTGACCTGCAATGATACTCAGGAAAAACAGTGCATACATTGTAACTACAACGTTCTCGATCAGATATACTGCTGACCACAGTGCCTGCTGTGTAAACGGAATTCCTGCTACTCCAAAAGCAGCTACAACTGCAACCAGGCCGATCACAGCCGTCAGTTTTTTAATACTTTTAATCTTTCCGATAAAATTGGAAATAATAATCTGCAAAATAATACCGATTCCTGTTCCGATGGTCAGCAGCATTGCTACTTTTGCGGAACCACCATAAAAATCAGCAAGAATGTTTAACGGATAGTTCGTAAATACCTGAAACATCATAAATCCGAAAAACAATACAATGATTAACAGCCATCCTCTGGCTCCAAACCCAATACTTTTTTTGTTATTACCCATAATTTCCTCCATTCCCCCGCCTATTGGCTGACAAAAATACCTACTATGAACCTGTAGCATTCCTCTGTTTATAAATAAACGGGAACGGCAACTCCATACTCAATCTCTGTCCTGGTTACATGTGCAGTGATTCTGAAAAAATATATCTGCTTGCACAGTTCAAGATCACGCCCCCAATCCTACGTCTGTTCAACGTGAATTTGATCATTCAGTCGTCCAACCATATATTCCAATCCATTTAACTGCTCCTGCGCAAAATGCACCCGGAAGCAGTCCTGCTCCAGCAATTTACAATGAAACTGCTGAATTTCTTCTTTTATCCTGCCATTGTAAATTTCCATCAGCAAAGACAATGCCCCGCAGATCACCAGCGCATCACTGGTTCCCTGCCAGTTCAGATGACCATCCACCCATTCCACATGCATCCAGGTATTGACCTGACACTCATGGATCAGATATTCATCTGTTTTAAATTCTGCCGGATATTCCGGCAGTTCCAGACCACATTCCACCAGAAAGGTATACTGGCTCATCTGATCTTCCAATTCCAAAAGGTCCGCAAGAATGTCTGATTCTGTCTGCTGCATGCTGTCTCGTTGTTGCTCACTCATTCCTGCTTTCCTCCTGTCAAATTGCAATATCCGTATCTGTTCCTCTCAATATGAGATAAAGCTATTCCTATTTGTAATCAACGAAAATTAATCCTCTTAAGTAACATCCGTCATCTCTGAAATCTTTTTATAAACACAGTCACACAGCTGTGTAAATGTATCTATCTGCACACTGTCTTCTGCCGTCACTTTGATGCCATATTCTCTGTTCACCGCCAGCAAAAACAGTATTTTCTTATTCATCGCCGTAGTCGCACCACCGCATTTCGATGCCGATTCTGCTGCATCCAGCTCACCATGCGGCCGCTTTGCTGCTTTTTCCGCGGAAATCTGACAGATTTCATAAAAATTATCTGTCGTAATTTCTTCCGGTTCCAGCAAAAACTTTGCACACATATACTGTAAAAACAATTTCCCAAACGTTTCCCGTGAGAGGCTTTTTCGCCCCTCACGGATCATTTTTACATAAAGCTGACTGTCTTTTTTCTGCTGCAAAATCTTGTCTTTGATTGCTTTTCGCATTACGCAGTCACTACTTCCATTCCAAGTACTTCACCGAGCATTTTGACATCATCCACATGATCACCAAATACCAGTGGCATGTGCAGACCGAATTTGGCCTGTTTGTGGAAATACTCATATTTATCAGCCACTTCAAAATAAACGCCTTCGGTACATCCTGTCGCATTGTATCCAAAACCGTCAAGTACTGTTCCTTTTGCCACCATAATTTTTTCACAAAGCGGGTCAAAACGCATCAATGTGATGGTCTCGCCTCTGAACTGTGAGAAATCAATTCTCATGGTCGCACCCCAGCCACTGTGGGTAAACGGACGAATGGCATAAGAAGTTTTTTCTGTATTAAATCCATGGATCAGACGGTTCGGTGTTGCATGACCGCTGTAATAAATGTTCTGTGTGCGATCCATATCCTCTATGTAACCGATGCCTGCAAACTCGCCTTCTACCTGTTTTCCTCTCCAGATAACCGGCTGTGTATTTCCCATATAAGGTGCTTTTCCGGTCAGATTGGCTAACGCGGCAATGGATAATGTACCAAGCAGGTCATACTCGCAACCAGATGGGATCCCCATCTCATTTAACAGAGAATGGCTGAAACAGAATGTAAACTGTTCCTGATTCATACGTCTCGTTGCGCATCCGTCCGGACAGACCGCTGTAAATGCGTTGCATCCGAAATGCTCACATAATTTCTGGATCAGCACTGCCGCTTTAACAGAATTTTCAATGTAATTCTCCTGTACATCATTTTCTTCGGAAGCATTGGACACTTCTTTTGCCCATGCTTTGACCTCTTCCATATCTTCATCTGTCAGGTTGTATACATGACGTCCCGGTAAGGTATGATTTTTACCATGATCGTTGACATGCATCATATCCAGGAACTCATGGAAACTGAAATAATTAAAACGTGCCCCCAGTTTCTTGGTTACCATGTCATTGCTGATAAATGCATCCTGACCTCCCATGGAATACTGGGAATTATTTCTGGTTACTGCCAGCACTTTTGTACGCTGTAATGCTTTTCTTGCACGAAGCGCTTTCAGCAGACGGATGGCATCCGGAAGATCCAGAATCGCATAGCTCTCATAACCTCTGGCATTCAGTACCGCATGCTCAATGGTGGATGCAAACATGCCCTCACCGGCTACCGGCACATGATAACGCATCGCAAATTCTTTCATGATACCCTCGCCGCGCATTCCGGTGAAAATAAAGATATCTGCTTTTCCTACGCGGTCTACCAGTTTCTGTTCTTCTTCCTCTGTGATGAAAAATTCATCTGACATTTTAATATATAACGGCTCCAGTAAATTGATGCCCGGAATCTGGCTTAATGCTCCACCGTATCCCTGTGTCCACATCTTGAAGATCTCCGCCTGATTCATCAAATCAAACTCCTGTGTCAGTGCCTCTGGCGGACCAAAACGACATGGTCCCTCATACGCATACTCATGAATCAATGCTGTGTACACGAGCTGAACATTTAATTCTACGTCAATACTTTTTTTTACCTCATACATAATTCCTGTACCTCCTTGTAATACCGTTTGCCCCTCATATCATCCTGTGTATGTATCAAAAATTTACATACAACGATGAAACAAGAGTTCTTTCCCTTAATGTATCTTTACCATAGCACATGGTTCTGCCATCTGTGAAATGATAAAAATTAATCATTTTATACACAATCTGCATAAAATTCATAGTGTTTCTATGGGTTTTCTAGTATACTTTATACAGTCAATGTGCATTTTAACATCATTTTCGGATACAAAAAGCTCCCGTCTGAGAACCAATTCTACTCTTTTCAGAAATGATTTCCATTCAGGAGTTTTCAATGCTCAATCGATATTCCATTGTTTTATCACGTAAGATGAGATCTTCTGTCAAACCACTTAAAAATAATGCCAGTGCAGGATTGTAGTTTTCTTTTTTCCATGCATAGATCATATGCAGCATATTCTCCTGCTTTGGAAGTTCCAGAAACCGAAACAGCTTGCTGTTTTTCACTTGCGGAATATCGCCGCATACAATTGCTACGCCATTTCCCGCCGCCACATTCAAAAGCATGGACTCATGGTTTTTTACATACTTCATCTTTTTACATTGAAACCCATAATGGCTTAAAACATCATTGGTATCTTCCAGCCGGAATGGGGAATCTTTTTCATCCGGTGCGATAAATATCTCATCTTCGAGATCCTGAATCTCCAAATCTTCCTTTTCCCCCAGTTCACTGTTCGCACATACAACAATTCCCGCCGATAATATACACAATTTCCTCGACAACATCGCAGGCAGATTTTTTTCCTCAAATCCCATGGTAAAAATCAGATCAAACGTGCCGTCATTGAGTCCCCGACGCAGTTCCCCAAAGGAACAGTAATTAATATTTACCGTCAGTTCGCTGTATTGCTTTCCAAATTCCACCAGTGGTGCCAGCACCCGGTGATCTGACTCAAAGCCCTCCAGCACACCGATATTGAGTTTTCCTGTAATGCCATTGCTGGAAGCCTGGATTTCTTCCAATCCAGCCTCTATCTCCGCCAGTGAATTTTTCAAATGACTGACCATGATGGCTCCCGCCGGTGTCAGCCGGACTTCCTTTCGTGTCCGAACAAGAAGTGGTGTCCTGCACTCTTCTTCCAGTGCCTGAACCTGACGACTGATGGTCGGCTGTGACAGATACAGTCTCTCTGCTGCTTTTGTGAAATTCAGGCAGTCTGCCACCGCCAGAAATGTGCGCATTTGCTCCGTTGTCATTGCTTTATCCTCTCAAAAAACGCGATCACTTTTTCCGTATATTCTCCCAGTTTTTCCATTTCCTCCATCGTATTATAAAACGCCGGAGAAATACGGATTACGGTGTCTAATCCCATTTTATTCACAATCGGCTGTGCACACATACCTCCAGTCCGAACCGCCACACCATATTTGTCGATCATACTTGCAAAATCATACGGATGAACACCATCGATCTGAATGGAAATACAGCCTGCCCGCTGTTTCGGATGGCCTAATATTTTCACCTGCGAAATCGCAGCCAAAATCTCTTCTGCTTTCTTCAGCAGTTCTTCTTCGCAGAAAGCCATTCGCTCAATTCCGATATCCGTCAGATAATCAAGCGCCGCGCCCCAGGTGATGATTCCGCTGTAATTTGGTGTTCCCGCTTCCAGCCGCGCCGGAAGTTCTGCAAAGGTTGTCTCCGCCTCTGTCACGATATCGATCATGCCGCCGCCATAGAGATATGGCTGCATCTGTGTCAGCCATTTTTCACTCACAAACAGACAGCCTACGCCAGTCGGTCCCATCATTTTGTGTGCGGAAAATCCGAGAAAATCACACTGTACTTCTGCCAGATCAAAGGTTCTGTGACGCACCGCCTGCGCCGCATCAATATACACCGGAATGTCATATTCTTTCGCCCAGGTGATCAGCGTTTCAATATCCACTACAGTTCCTGTCACATTGGAAACGGCTGTCACCGCCAGCAATTTCACTTTGTCTGACAGCATTTTTCGTGCCGCATCCATATCCAGTTCTCCGTCCACCGTCGGAATCATCCGAAATTCCGCTCCGCATTCCTGACAGACCTGCTGCCATACAACGAAGTTTGCATGATGCTCCAGTTCTGTGGACAGCACCACATCTCCCGGCTGCAGTACATGACGCAGAAAGCTCTGTGCCACCAGATTTGCAGAATCCGTTGCTCCGGAAGTAAATATGATTTCTCCCTGACCTTCTGCATGCAGAAATGCTTTTAATTTGTCCCGCACGGCCTCCATATGCATGGTGGACTGCTCACTTAAGTAATGAATGCCCCGGTGCACATTCGCATTGTATTTCGTGTAATGCTCCACAAAACAATCCAGCACCTGCTGCGGCAGCTGTGTTGTCGCCGCATTGTCCAGATAGATCAGATCTTTTCCATGTACTTTTTCTTTTAAAATCGGAAAATCTTCCCGAATTTCCCCCCAACTACGCATTTTTTGCTTCTCCTTTGCCCCATATGTCATGCAAAAAGTGTATCATCTATGTTTTTTTCCTGCAAGCCCAAAAGGCAGCATCCGCAGACACTGCCTTTCCAAGAGTCTTTATTTATGATTTTTCTGATTTTTACAAAACTGATAAATCGCATCCGGAAGCTCTGACAACACAGAAAACCGGCTGATGGAAAGCTGTTCCCGGATTGTTGTTTTTTCCATAAAATCAATTGGTATATCCAAAATTTCTTCCATTGTCCTCCCATCCAGCAAATAGACAAAAATACTCAGTACCCCGCGGATCAGCAGCGCGTCACTGTCCACCCTCAGATAAAAACGCCCTTCTGTCTGCTTCATGATAAACCAGGAATCCGTCTGGCAGTTATGGATTTTCGTGTCCCCGCTCTTTTCGGCTGCTTCCGGCACCGGGACTTCCCCCGCCAGCTGCAGCAAAAATTCATACTGCATGATCGGATCATCCAATCCGTTATAAAGTTCGATCAATTCTGTCTGTTTTTCTGCTATTGTACTCATTTTGATCACTGCTTCCTGATCAGTGGCAAGATCATCGCCGTCAGTTCCTGCACGGTACGGACCTCCGGAAGTTCCATCGCGGGAAGTGCGATGTCAAGCTGTTTCTGGATATCGATGTATAGCAATACCCGTTTGGACAACACCGCCGGAGCACTTCCGCATCTTCCCGGACGATCCATTTCTTTGAGCTGTTCCACGGTCATATGAGATGCTTTCGCCACATTGATCCGTACCATTTCAATGATATTATCCGAAATTTCTGCTTCTGATAACAACAGCTTCGCAGCGATATACTGTTTTAATTTACCCGCGATCTCTTCCGCTGATCTCTCCGGTGCTGACCGAACCTCTTCTAACAGAGATTCGGCCGTTTCCTTTTCCTGTTTCAGGCGTCCGGCAATTTCCCGCACATTTAATTCCATACTTTATGCCTCAACAACTTCCAGTCCCACGGATTTTGCAAATGCTTTCAGCACTTCGGTGTGATCGCCGTAAACCAATGGCAGATGGGTACCGAAATCAAGCTGTTTGTCATGGAACTCTTTGTGATCTTTTACCTGGAAGATAATGGTCGGTGTACAGTTCGGAATCTCCTTGTATGCACCACCTTTGATGGTTCCTTTTCCGATAAAGATCTTCTTGCAGTCCGGGGACAGACGGCAGAGTGTGATGGTCTGTCCGATATCCTCTGTCCAGTCATTTCTGATGGTTCCGCCCCATCCTGTGTATGCAAACGGCTGAATGCTGTAAGAAGATTTTTCCCCGTCAATACCATGCATTTTTCTGTTTCCTACTGCATGGAAGGAGAAATACAGGTTTTCTACTTTGTCCAGTCCGCCCTGTTTCCACTCATCATTTGGCAGGCCTTCCTGTGTCAATGGTGAAAATGGCGCTCTTGCCAGTCCGTCTCCGTAATACAGGAAGGAGTTTGTCTCACCCATATAAGTTGCGCATCCGGAAGCACTCATTAGAAGCTGTTTGGATAATGCTGCGATGGCATCTGCCTCACATGCGGACGAAATACCGATCTCATTATTCAGAGAATGTGTCAGGCAGAACGTAACTCTCTCTTCGTTAGCACGTCTTGTTGCACAGAACTGTGGACATGGAGCCACAAACATGTTGCAGTCATGTTTATCCAGGAATTTCTGTACCACATACCACAGACGGACACTGGTCATAAGCTCTTCTTTTTTCATATTTACCAGATCGGCACCGGCGATCAGGTCATCTGTGATCTGCTCGATCTCTTTCATTTCTTCTTCCGTCGGATTCAGTCCCACACGTCCCGGGGTGGTATGGTTCTGTGTCGGGTCACCCGGTTTGAACTGATCAATGATCTCATGTAAGTTTACAGCGCGGAATCTGGTTCCGAGAATACGTGTTACTTCACGCTGATTGTAAAAAGCATTGGACGTGATGTCGCTTCCTGCCACTTCTCCCATTCGTACTACCTGCAACAGGTTGGAGTGTGCCATCACTTTTTTCAGGCGGAGTCCTTTCATCACGTTGATTGCTTCATCCCAGTATAACGGTGCATAACCTTCCAGACCGTGAGAACGCGCATGGGAAATTGCCCTTGCAAACATACAGCAGTTTTCCGGCTGGATCATAACCGGTTTGCCGGTACGTTCGCCCATCTCAACGATCAGATCGCCACGTACCATCTGTACTGCGGTAAACAGATACAGATCTACTTCTGCATCGTTTTTCATCATCTCTTCAAACATCCATTCCGGAGTGGTCATCTCATCATCACGTTCCAGATAGATCGGCTCCAGAAGGTTAATCTGTTTTTCCTCTTTCAAATGTGCCTGTACATCAGCGAAGGAACCTTTTCCCATCATCGGCTGCATCATTGCCTCGAATTCCGGTGTCAGCTGCTCTGTCGGTGCCATACGACATGGTCCCTCAAAGAAATACTTATGTACCAGACCGATATAGATTGGCTGCACGTTTAACTTGATTTCAATACCTTTTTTGATCATTTTTCTACCTCCATAAACTCCATACATCATTTTTTGTATCTGTATTGTAGCGTTCTTTGCATTTTGGAGATAGAAACAAACCGTACCAGATAATTTTTTCTCAATAAGTCATTTCACGCAAAAAATATCAATCTATTCCTATCATATTACTGTCATTTTTTAATACATCTCTGCTTATCTTTTTCATAAAACATTTTTATTTTGCAGAATCTTCCTCCTCATCTCCAACCAGGTAGGAAAGCAGAATATGCAGTCTCACTTCCGGAAGCTCCAGATCCACATCCAACAGTTCATCAATCCTCTGCAGACGGTTCAGCAGCGTACTTCGCGGCACATCCAGATCCTCCACAGTCTTTGAAACCTTCCGCTCATTTTTCAGGTACATAAACAGCGTTTCGTGCAATTTGCTTCCATAACGTCTGTCATAATTTTGCAAAATATCCAGGCAGGGATGCCGCAAAATATTTTCATCCATTTTTTTCAGCATGGATATCGTATACGGTACCACCGCATGTACAAAATCGTTGATATATCCGCTGATCTGAAGGCTGTTTTCAAAGGACACAAAGGCCTGATCCACCATCTGCCGGATATCAGCCAGACCTGTAAACATACTGCTTGTTCCCGCATAGTAGGAAATCTGTTGCAGATACTGCGCCAGCATCTTTTTCGCCTGCTGAATGTCCTTCAATATACGAAGATTACACAGAAAAACCAGACCTGTCTTGAACTCTACTGTAACGATCCCCTCTATCCTGTGAAACATCATCTTCGAACGTGACGGCATCGGCGCCAGGGATCCGCGCTCCAGCGGCTCCGCATAAATGACCAGCTTGGAATCCATCTCTTTCCAGGAAACAATCTCCAGAGAGCGCTCCAGTTTTTCAAAAGATTCCGCATCTTTATTTACCAGATATTCCAACAATGGTTTATCCGGAAAATGCGTGTCGATATCATAAGAATTGATACCAATCATACCGCTGATCAGTTCACCAAGGTATTGCAGCGCATCCTGCTCACCCTGTGAAATTGCCGGCAAATGCCCCGGTTCTGCCATCAGGATCAAACCATACAGACTTTTATTATGGATAATATTAAATGCGTAACCGGCTCCAAAAACTCCCGGTATCTTATACACTTTTTTCAATGAAAAATATTTATAATACTTTTGGTTATACGCAGCTATTTTTTCTGCATCTGATGTATGCACTGAAAGTACATCCGACCAGTCCGGATCAAATTCTTCCGTCTGAAAATAATCAGAATGCGCTATTTCCCACTCATTCGCATCCAGAATGACCAGCGGATGCCGGATCACCGGATAACTTAGGTTCAGCAGTTCCGTCAGGGTACATCCACGCTCTACCGCCTGCGAAAGCTTTATCTGCCATTTCAGATACTGGTCAAAGGCCTGAAGCATCTGATTCAGCACAGAAAATATCGGGCCTTTCACCACAAAAGAAGATCCTGCGGTTGTCTGTGCCAGAACCTGCTCTTTTTCCTGATCCAAAAGCAGGTACATGACACCATCCTGCATGTCTCCGGCAGTTTCCAGAATACGAATTGCCGAAATTTTATCCTGCCGCTGAATCGTTACTTCTGATAATTCCGCGTCCCCCAATGAATCTATTAACATTGATACTGTAATATACATAACTTACCTCTCCTGACATTTTTAGTATCACACCCGCATTTTTGTTTACTTTAACCCCACCAGATTTATTATAAATGTAAAAAAACAAAAAGACAATGTCCGCAGACACTGTCTTTTTCATTCAATCTTATAAAAGAAATTAAATTTCGCCACAATATTATCCTGTTGCTCACCAATTATCGCGATGGGTTCCATATCGCGATGCTACAGCACTTCTCTCGCACAGATATAAACCATATACGCTGCGTAGATCACAAGCATACTCACTCCTCCCATGCGAGTCAGAAGCTGCTTTTTCCAAACCAGAAGCATAATGTACAGACTGATAATGATCAGCAGTATGATATCAATAATGTTATTCATATTCACTGCGATTGGGCTGATGGCAGAGGCAAGTCCACCTACCAGCAGAATATTGAAAATATTGGAACCGATCACGTTTCCAAGTGCCATTCCCGCCTGATTTTTTTTCGCTGCCACAACGGATGTCACAAGCTCCGGCAGAGAGGTTCCGATCGAACAGATCGTCAGACCGATCAATGTCTCACTCAGACCAAATCCACGGGCGATCACCTCTGCCTCATTTACAACGAGCTGTCCACCAACTACGATTGCTGCCAGACCACCGACAATATAGACCAGACATTTCCATATCTGGAGGTCTTTTATCTCTTCTGCTTCAATATCTTCGCCTGACTGCATGGATTTTCTGGCTGATCTGACCATCCAGAACAGAAAGAAGGCAAAAACCACAACCAGAATTATACCATCCACATGTCCGACTGTCATTCCGATCAAACCCATAATTCCAATAAGCACTGCTGCCACAATAGAAAACGGAAATTCTTTCTTTAAAGTTTCTTTTTTGATCACCAGCGGCTGAAACAGCGCACAGACACCGCAGACAACCAGAAGGTTGAATATATTAGATCCAATGACGTTACTGATCGCCATTCCATTACTTCCCTGCAAAGATGCTGATATACTGACTGCACATTCCGGAGCACTTGTTCCCATGGCCACAATGGTCATTCCGATAATAAATACGGGTACCTTAAATTTTTTCGCGATGGCACCACTTCCTTCCACAAAATAATCAGCGCCTTTGACCAGCAACGCAAAGCCGGCGATCAGCAAAATTACCGCTATTAACATATCATATTCCTCCTCAACTGTTAATTTTTAAGTTGACGCACACAAAAACGGGGGCGTGATTCTTAGGGATTCTAAGGAAATATGTTTTAATCAGATTTTTCCTTGGCAGCGTAAGCTGACATATTCTTCTCCAGATCACTGCACATTCACGTAAACCGTTTGCCTCAAAAATGTTTTCTATTGCATATTAACCGAAAATCCCAAGATGTTCCAGTAAAATTTTTACACCAATCCCGATCAGGATCACTCCGCCAAGAATTGTTGCCTTGTCCTTGAACTTTGTTCCAAATATGTTTCCGATCAGTACACCTGCAATTGTAAAACAGAACGTAATGCATCCGATGATCGTAACGGAAGATGCCAGTTTTACCTGCAGAAATGCAAATGTGATACCGACAGCCAGTGCATCAATACTTGTGGCAACCGCCAGCAGGAAAAATTCCTTCAGATCGATACGCACGCTGTCGTCCGGACAGACTTCCTCGTTTTCCCCTTTTTCTTTGATCACATCCAGGATCATTTTTCCGCCGATCAGTGCAAGCAGGATAAATGCGATCCAGTGGTCAATGGCTGTGATGTAAGACTGAAACTGACTTCCCAGAAGCCATCCAAGTGTCGGCATCAATGCCTGAAATCCTCCAAAAAATGCTGCCAGCACAAGCATATATTTTTTGTCTACTTTTCGCATGCTTAAGCCTTTACAGATCGATACCGCAAAAGCATCCATAGAAAGACCGACGCCGATCAGTGCCAGTTCTAATAAACCCATAATTCAATTCCTCCGTATTTTTTGTTTTCTTAATTTTTCACTCACTTCCAGGGTTCATACACAATTTCTCACATTTTCTGCAATATATTTTTTCCTGCAGTTCGACAAACATTTCCTATGTGTTCTATCGTATTATTTCTCCAAAAAAGAGACCCATGTATGCCATAGAGAATTAAAAACTAATCCTTATTGACATACATGAGTCTCATTCATTAAGATTTGCCAGATTATCCTAAAAACGATAAACAGGTTGTTGACAAATCACACAATTCTTACTGTGCAAACTACTCCCTCACGAAGTTC
>CAVKTR010000070.1:0-15070 GCA_963659325.1 Dysosmobacter segnis | reverse complement strand
ATTATATCACCTGATGTCTCATCTGACTTACAATAATTTAAATATGAATCGGATTGAGTCCATTGTTATTTCCAGAGATCCACTGGATTACCGTTTCTTCATGGATCTGAGCGGTAATCTGAATGACAGTGCGATTAAAAATGCAGTGCTTGGTCTGCGGGACGAAGCCCGGAATTTTAAGATTTTGGGAAATTACAGATAGTAACAAAATGGAAACTATGATACAATCATACGGATAAGGAAAACAGGATATTTGAAAGTACAGTAATTCTTAGAAGAATATGTTAATTTACATTGATTGGAATTATATATATGATATGAGTTTGACTTGAAATATTCTGGAAAAATACTTATGAAGTAACACCTTGTGGGAAAAGGAAGATGGATCGTAGGAGGCCAGTCGTATGGAAAAAAAGATATTCTTTATTGATTTTGACGGAACTTTAATGCGGGATGATAAAACTATTTCAGATAAAAATAGGGAAGCATTACGGAATGCAGTGGATCAGGGACATTATATCGCTCTTGCGACCGGACGAGCTGTCAGCAGTGGTCGGAGAATTGCAAAAGAACTTGGATTAACACGACCGGGCTGCTATCTGGTGGCATACAATGGAGGAACTATCTACGATTTTTCAGCAGACTGCATTTTAAGCAACAAGCGTCTGCCGATTGAATATGCCGAATATCTGCTGCGTGAAGCGACAGAAGCAGGTATACATATTCAGACCTATTCCGATACGCAGGTGCTTGCGGCAGAACGCAATAAAGAACTTGATTTTTATGTGAAAAAGACTGGAATGCCATGCAGAATTACCGGAAATCTGAACAGCATGCTGTATGAGGAACCGCCGAAAATGCTTCTGATCGATCTGGAGCACAAAGAACGGTTGGAAGCATTTCAGTGGGCACATGCAGAGTGGGAGAAAGGAAAATGCAGCAGCTTTTTCTCCTGCAAAGAATATCTGGAGTATTGTCCGCTGGGGGCAAATAAATCATGATCTTTTTGCGGCAGACAGAAAATGTGGAAATGCTGCAGTGAAAAACAGACTGTCACATGTAACGGAAGCGGATTATATCAGAGAGCCAAAGAGAAGTGAACGTCAGAAACTGCAGAAAGAGGCATTTGGACTTCCGGAGTTCCCGACAACGACGATTGGATCCTTCCCACAGACCAGAGATGTAAAGGCAAACCGGTCTGCCTTCAGAAAGGGAGAGATTACCAGACAGGAATATGTGGATTTCAACAAGAAGAAGATCGCGGAATGTGTAGCATGGCAGGAAGAAATCGGCCTGGATGTACTGGTACACGGAGAATATGAAAGAAATGATATGGTGGAGTATTTTGGCGAAGCACTGGGAGGATTCCTCTTTACAGAAAAAGCATGGGTACAGTCTTACGGAACCAGATGTGTAAAACCACCGATCATCTGGGGCGATGTATATCGTGAAAAGCCGATTACGGTAGACTGGTCCGTATATGCACAGTCACTTACAAATAAGATCATGAAAGGAATGCTGACAGGCCCGGTTACGATATTGAACTGGTCCTTCCCAAGAGAAGACATTTCCATCAAGGAATCCATTTCTCAGATTGCACTTGCAATCAGAGATGAAGTACTGGATCTGGAAGCAAATGGAATCCGGATGATACAGATCGACGAAGCAGCATTGAGAGAAAAACTGCCACTCAGAAGATCAGACTGGTATACAGAATATCTGGATTTTGCAATTCCGGCTTTCCGTCTGACGCATAGTGGAGTGAAAGCAGATACGCAGATTCATACGCATATGTGTTACAGTGAATTTACGGATATTATCCCGGCCATTGATGATATGGATGCAGATGTGATTACATTTGAAGCATCACGTTCAGATCTGCAGATTCTGGATTCACTGAGAGAAAATCATTTTGAGACAGAAGTTGGTCCTGGAGTTTATGATATTCATTCTCCTAGAGTACCGTCAGTCGAAGAAATTGTTCGAGCACTGAAAGTTATGCTTACCAAGATCAGTCGTGAAAAATTATGGGTAAACCCGGACTGCGGATTAAAGACAAGAGGTGTTACGGAAACGGATGCAAGTCTTAGAAATATGGTTGAGGCTGCAAAAGAAATCCGGAAGAACTAGAGCCTTTCTGTAAGCCATAATGAATTTAGGTCATCTATCCCACTGATATTGGGATAGATGACCTTTTTTGAATATTTCTATTCCATACTTAACACCAGACACATGTGATGGAAAATGATGATTCTGTTCCTGTTTTTTGTCGTATTTTTAGAAATCAGCGTATGCCTCTTGAAAAATAGAACGACTATGCTATAATACATTTAACAATTAACTGAAAAGTTAAATGATGGAGGGATGAATTTGGGAATGCAGGATACACTTCACGCACTTGCGGATTCTACAAGGCGTGAAATACTTAACTTACTCAAGCAGTCGCGCTTGTCTGCCGGTGAGATCTGTAATCATTTTTCCGTTTCGGGTGCGGCAATCTCACGTCATCTGTCTGTTTTGAAGGATGCGGATCTGGTTCGTGACGAACGGGAAGGCAAATATATTTATTATGAGCTGAATGCCACTGTGCTTGAGGAGATTCTTTTATGGATCAGTGAATTAAAGGGAGGAAAAGATTATGATCAGACAACATAAAAAGATGTTAGTGTTTACATCTGTCGTGACGTTATTGCCAATCGTTATGGGCTTGCTTTTGTGGAAGCAATTACCAGATCCTGTTGCAACACATTTTGGGGCAGACAATCAGCCAAATGGGTATAGTTCCAAGGCCTTTGCTGTGTTTGGACTTCCAGTCATTCTGTTGCTGATTCATTTTATCTGTGTGGTTGTAACAAATACGGATTTTTCCAGACGATAGCGGTTTAAATATACCATAGGGGAAGTATTCAGATATTTCTGGAAAAGTGAGGTACACTTTGTTTTACAACAGTTCCCGGCAACCGAAATATCCTTAAGCAAAATTTTATTTTGATAATTTTTCTGCACATATCCAATCATTGCGGTCAGAATCAGAATACCTTCTGTATTTTTATCATATTCAGGGGAGCAGTTCATATTTTCAGCAAGCAGACGGAAAATATGAGCTGTCTTTTCCAGAATCATAAATGGCTGTACTTTATCTGTATTGTTTTCTTCGTAAAGTATTTCAAGGTCGTTAAGAATAGAATTTTGCCACTGAATGGCTGGATTCAGCTTCTGATAAGGAAGCTGGGTATTTTCTATCAAAGGATTTAAACAGCTTTCGACAAAATAAGTATTTACAGAGAGTAACTGTGGTGATAATAAAATACAGATAAAAAAACATTCTGTATATGCAGTGGAATAACCATAATGCAGGCGGCGGCTGTTTACAAATGATACGGTGCTGATTTATTATGGGGGTAAGTATCTGAAGATGATAGGATTGTCCTATGTGTTTTCGGGCATTTTACAGGTTTTGCAGGGCATATTGAAAAATTGTGGATATGCAGGCAAATGCACGATGATCAGTACGGTTGTTGTCTGTTTTAATATCATACTGAATGCCATTCTTATTTACGGATATTTTGGATTTCCCAGAATGGAGATTACGGGTGCAGCACTGGCTACTGTCATTGCAAATGGCATTGGACTGGCTGTTACGATATATATTTTGCATCAGAAAAAAGAACTCTGGATCGGAATTGCAGACATAAAAACAGGAAAAGTCAATATAACAAAAAAATTCTGGAAACATGTGTATCCGGTACTTTTTAATGAACTTGTCTGGGATAGCGGATTTACCATGTATTCTGTTATACTGGGACATCTTGGTTCAGATGCTGTTGCAGCGAATTCCATTGCAAATATAACCAAAAATCTGTTAATCTGTGTTTGCACCGGTTTTGGATATGGTGGAAGCATTATCGTGGGAAATCTGCTTGGTGAAGGAGAGTTGTCAGAAGCACGAAAAAGTGGAAATGCCCTGTGTAAAATTGCGGTATTTTCAGGAATCCTGACTGGAGGGATGATTCTTGTTTTGACACCTGCTATCCTGCATTTTACAAATCTGACCGATACAGCAGGCGGATATTTAAAGTATATGCTGCTTATGAGCAGTTATTATGTGATCGGAAAATCCATAAATGCAATGACGATAGGTGGAATTTTTCCGGCAGGGGGAGATACAAAGTTTGGCTTGAAGTGTGACGCAGTTACGATGTGGTGCTTTGCAGTCCCACTGGGATGTATTGCAGCATTTGTACTGAAATTGCCGGTGCTGATGGTGTATTTTGTCTTAAATCTTGATGAACTGGTGAAACTTCCGGCGGTATTCAGGCACTACCGGAAATATAAATGGGTAAAAAATTTAACAGAAATGGAGAATTAAATCATGGATATGAAAAAAAGAAGAGATATGCAGCTTGCTTACGTTTCCGATGAAGCGGTTATGGAGGAGCAGCGTGTCTGCAGACAAAAATTGCAGAAACTCAATTTTATGGATCGTTTCAATTTTGATGAAATCACAGAAACGATAAAAGATATTCTCGGTAAATCAGGCGAGGACTGTGCGGTCAATCCACCTTTTTACTGTGATTACGGCTCTCATATTGAGGTTGGCGAGAATTTTTTCGCAAACTATAACTGCACTATTATAGATGTGGCAAGGGTAAAAATCGGAGACAACTGTTTTATGGCACCGAATGTAGCCATTTACACAGCAGGACATCCGATTCATCCGGATACGCGTAATACGCTGTTTGAATATGGAAAAGAAGTAACCATCTGGGACAATGTATGGATAGGTGGCAGCAGTGTTATTTGTCCCAGAGTACATATCGGAAGCAATGTGGTAATTGGTGCCGGAAGTATTGTTACAAAAGATATTCCGGACTGGTCAGTTGCTGCCGGAAATCCGTGTCGTGTGATCAGAAAAATAACAGATGAAGACAAAAGAAAATTGTTTCACGATGAAGAGATTGATGATGAAGCATGGGAAGAAATCGGTAAAAAGCAGATGGAACTGTGAGATAAAAGTAAAAAAATAAGGGTTACTGGAGAACATGAAATATGAAATTTGATTATCAAAAAACCACATATGCCTGTTTCATAGGTTACATAGTTCAGGCAATTGTGAACAGCTTTGTGCCGTTGCTATTTGTAACTTTTCAAAAAAGTTATCATATTCCGCTGACACAGATCACATTGCTTATTACCGTCAATTTTATGATACAGCTGCTGATTGATCTGTTATCAGCAGGTTTTATAGATAAAATAGGGTATAGAGCCTCTGTGATCATCGCCCATATATGCGCGGCATTGGGCTTACTATTGCTTACCATTCTTCCGGAGATCATGCAAAATCCGTTTACGGGGATATTGATAGCGGTTTTTGTGTATGCAATTGGAGGAGGGCTGATAGAGGTGCTGATCAGTCCGATCATTGAAGCATGCCCGACTGATAATAAAGAAGCAGCAATGAGTCTTCTGCATTCTTTTTACTGCTGGGGATGTACTGGCGTTGTACTTATTTCAACTGTATTTTTTGCATTCATAGGGATAGATCACTGGAAAATACTTACACTTTTTTGGACAATTATTCCGATTGGAAATATGATCCTGTTTACCAAAGTTCCGATATACAGTCTTACGGATGAGCACGAAAGGGGAATGAACCTGAAGGAACTTTTCCGTGAAAAAATATTTTGGATCCTTATGGTCATGATGGCATGTGCAGGAGCTTCCGAACAGGCAGTAAGCCAGTGGGCCTCAACCTTTGCTGAGGAAGGACTTGGCATTACAAAGACGTTGGGAGACCTGGTGGGACCAATGTCCTTTTCGATCCTTATGGGACTTTCGAGACTTATCTATGGTAAATATGGAGATAAGCTTGATCTGGACAGATTTATGAAGTTAAGTTGTGTACTTTGCATCGCATCCTACCTTTGTATATCTCTTGTTCCAATACCAATCGTGGAACTGATCGGCTGCGGAATCTGCGGTTTTTCCGTAGGTATTATGTGGCCGGGCACTTTCAGTAAGGCATCGGCTGCATTGCGGAGAGGTGGAACCTTACTTTTTGCGATGCTTGCGTTGGCAGGTGACCTTGGCTGTTCTGGTGGACCGACTTTAGTAGGTTTTGTGTCAAGCGCGGCTGGAAATATGAGAATGGGAATTCTTGCAGGAATCATAGCACCTGTCTTTTTGCTTGTTGGAATATATGCTTTATGCCGAAGAAAGAAGGCAATCAGATAAATCAGATTATAAAAAATGGTAAGTTGGTGTGATGAATTTGCATCAACTTACCATTTTTGTGATGGAGAAATCGTTATTTATAAAGGAAAATGTTCGAGTTGAACCTATCACTTTCCAAAAGATGGGTGGAATATTTTTTCATTGTATTTTCTTTTGAATTTCTTCCGTAAGTTTGTCTAATATATTGGCAAATTGCTGTTTTTCCTCATCGCTAAGGACGTTTAAAGCAATGGGTGTAAATTCTTCAGAGCGTTTGTACATTTGTTTCCCTGGTTCTGTAATCTGGAGGTCTATCACACGTTTGTCGGTTTTTGACTGACAGCGGGTGATCAGACCTCTTTTTTCTAATTTTTTTAACATTTCAGAAGCTGACTGTGGACGCATGTCTAACAGTTTTACCAGTTCGCTTTGTGGCAGGGTATCACAGTCTGCCAGTATTTTTAAGATACTGTTCTGTCCTCTGCCGCGATAAGTAATATGCGTAAAGTCGCGTTGTCTGCCCTTCTGAAACTGATCCAGTATACTATTAAGATTTACAAATTTTTTAACAAGTTCTATATCTGAAATTTTTTCGCCCATCGTAGAGTCCTCACAAATTCGTTAATTTTCTTTATTTTATCAGGGAACCTTAGTGTGGTCAAATAAAAATATCAGGTACCCGTATTAAAAAACGAAAAATCTATTGACAAAATAATAAGGGTACCTTATATTCGTAAAACATCAGGATACCTGATAAAATGAAAAGGAGGATATCATAATGTGTGAATATGTAATAGAAGCAGATTCTCGGGAGTTTGACACATTGAAATCAAAAAAATACCGCAAAGCCTTGAAACAGGCTTATTTTTTTGTCAAATTTTTATTTTTTTATATAGTATATTTAGTGATACGCGGTATAATGGTGGCAGAGGTGATTATTGTGCGTATAACAACATCAAAATCAAAAAATTCCGAGTCCTTTTATATTACTCAGTCCTATACAAATGCCGAAGGAAAAAGTACTTCAAAGACCATCCGAAAACTAGGTACATTGGCCGAATTATCCGAACAGCTCCATACAGATCGTGACGGGGTTATTGAATGGGCTAATGAACCGGCGCGTCTTGAAACTCTGAAATATAAAAGCGAAAAAGATGATGCTACTGTCATGATTCCATTTCACTTCAACAGGCTCATGGGAAAGACTACAAAACGGTCTGTTTTATAATGATTTTGATGAAGATTTATTTCAGCGCAGAGTAGCGGCAAAAAAGCTGTTTAAAGCGTATAACAAAACCGATGATGATGAGATCGAATTGCGTAATAAAATTTTGCAACAGTTATTTAAAAAGGTTGGAAAGAATGTTTGGATATAGCCTGATTTCAAGTGCGAATTTGGAAAAAATATTACAATTGAAGATGACGTGTACATCAATTTTGGCTGCGTAATATTGGATTGTGCAGAGGTAACGATTGGTTCACATTCACTGCTTGGCCCGAATATAGGGCTTTATCCGGTCAATCATGCTACGGATGCGACAGAAAGAATCAATGGTGGCTGTTACGGCAAGCCGATCCATATTGGAAAAAATGTATGGCTTGGTGGAGATGTAAAGGTTCTTGCAGGTGTTTTTATTGGCGATAACACAATTATCGGAACCGGCAGTATTGTTACCAAGGACATTCCGGCAAACGTTATTGCGGTTGGAAATCCATGTAAAGTAATTCGGGAGATTACCGATAAAGACAAAACTGATTATTTAAAAAGAATGGGGATGGAATAAAATGACAGAAAAAGAAAAAATGCTGAAGCAGAAGCTGTACGATGCAAACTATGACAAAGATTTATTAGAGGAAAGAGCCAAAGCGAAAGATCTTTGCTACAAGTTCAATCAACTTCTTCCGTCAGATGAAGAAGGACAGCAGAAGCTTATGAAACAACTGTTAGGAAAAACAAAAGAATCTTTCTGTATTGTTGCTCCTTTCTGGTGTGATTATGGTTATAACATCGAAATCGGAGAAAATTTTTTCGCGAATCACAACACAGTGATTCTCGACGGAGCGAAAGTAACCTTTGGTGATAATATATTTATTGCGCCGGATTGTGGTTTCTACACAGCAGGTCATCCGATTGATTTTGAACGTCGAAATCAGGGATTGGAATATGCTTATCCGATTACGGTCGGAGATAATGTATGGATCGGTGCCGGTGTTCAGATTATGCCTGGAGTTACAATCGGAAGCAATGTTGTTATCGGTGGCGGAAGTGTTGTTGTCAAGGATATTCCGAGTGATTCTGTAGCGGTAGGTAATCCTTGCAGGGTTATACGTGCCATTACAGAAGAGGATAAAAAGACCTGTTGGGACAGATGATTTCTGAGATTCTGACAACTGGTATCATACTCATCGGTTTGGAGGAAAATGCATGGTGATCGGGGGGATTGTTTTGATTGCAACCTCACCCCCTTCAAAATGTGTGGATACTTGCTGTATTTATCGTTATTCCGTGCATTTTGCCGGCAATCTATTCGTATTTGTATTATCGAAAGGTAGTTGACTAACTTTTCTTGTGCTGAATCATGAAATCAAGTATAATGAATATTATAAATGTTTTGACAGGAGGAAATGGCATGGGCAGTTATCTGAACCCGGGAAATAAGGGATTTCGGGAAAGCTTGAATTCGGAGATCTATATAGATAAAACAGGTTTGATTGAAAAAACGAATGAGGTTCTTGATACGCGCCAGAAATTCCTTTGTGTCAGTCGACCGAGACGTTTCGGAAAGTCAATGGCAGCAGATATGCTGGCGGCATATTATGAGAGAGGAGAAGACTCATCATCGCTATTTGATTCACTTAAAATCAGTAAAGCAGCGTCTTATCAGGTTCATCGGAATCAGTATGATGTACTCAAAGTAAATATGCAGGAATTTCTCAGTATGACGCATAGTATGGACGATATGTTGTCTATGCTGCAAAAATATCTCATCTTTGATCTGAAAGATCATTTTGAGAATGTCCGGTATCGCGATGAGAACAATCTGATTCAGGTAATGAAGGATATTTACAGCAAGACAAAGTGTTCGTTTGTTATTTTAATTGACGAATGGGATTGTTTGTTCCGCGAATTTCAGCAAGACTATAATGCACAGAAAAAGTATCTGGATTTTCTCCGGGTATGGCTGAAAGATAAAGATTATGTTGCACTGGCATATATGACAGGCATTTTGCCTATCAAAAAGTATGGTTCTCATTCAGCGTTGAATATGTTTACAGAATATTCTATGACAGATCCGGGAGATCTGGCAGAATATTTTGGATTCACAGAGCAGGAAACATCAGAAGTATGTGAAAAATATGGCATGAGCTTCGATGAGGCAAAAACCTGGTATGATGGATATCATTTGATCGTGCATCGTCAGAACGGAAATGAATCTTGCTCAATCTATAATCCTAAATCCGTTGTGGAAGCTATGATGCGTCACAAGTTTGGAACTTATTGGAATCAGACGGAAACATATGAGGCATTAAAAATCTATATTCAAATGGACATGGATGGTTTGAAGGATTCTGTAATCAGAATGCTTGCCGGAGAAGCGATACCGATCAATGTTGGAACTTTCAGTAATGATATGACCACGTTTGCTACGAAGGATGATGTATTGACATTGTTGGGACATTTGGGATATCTGACATATGACAGCGTAAATGAGACAGTCAGAATTCCAAATAAAGAGGTCTCACAGGAATATGTAAATGCGATCAGTACGATGAATTGGCATGGAGTTGCAGAGTTGGTAGAAGATTCCAAAAAATTATTGGAAGCGTTATGGGCATTGGATGAAGAAGCTGTTGCAGTTGGGATTGAAAAGGCACATGATGAAATCTCAATTCTTCAGTATAATGATGAAAAATTCGCTTAGTTGTACTATCAATCTTGCATTCTATTTTGCAAGAGAATATTATACGATCGTGCGGGAGATGCCAACTGGAGAAGGATTTGCAGATATATGTATGATCCCACGAAGAGAACATCTGGATAAGCCAGCAGTAGTCATTGAGTTGAAATGGGATAAGAGTACGGTTGGCGCTTTGGAACAGATCAAAGAAAAAAATTATGGAAGCGTATGGAAAGACTATCGAGGAAAAATATTACTGGTTGGGATTAATTATAATAAGAAAACGAAAAAGCACGAATGTGCGATTGAGGTTTTGGAAAAATAAAAAATGTGAAATGACAAATGAGTTGATGTGATGAAAAGTGCATCAACTTATTTTGGTGATAGATAAATCCTAGTTTGCCCTGGCACAAATTGCATAAAAACTGGCGCGATATGTCATTCAACCGTAAAACTATCAAAGTTATAATGTCATCAACAAAATATATGGAGATGAAAAAAATGGAAATTAAAGAATGGACTTACGAAAAATATCCTTCCTTTGACGAAGAAGTGGAAGGTGCAATAAGAATTCACACAACCGGAGATGAAATAGGAACCTACATTTATTCGAATGTGGAATATGCAAATATGAATGGGATGCCATTACATTTGCAGATCATCACACCGCAGTCACGCAACATGAACAAGGAAGCAGAAAAGTATCCATGCCTTGTGTACGTTCAGGGTTCCGCTTGGCTGAAACAAAATATCAATGCAAAATTAGGTCTGCTTTCCAGACTTTCCGAAAAAGGCTATGTCGTCGCGGTGGTAGAGTACCGTGATTCAGAAATCGCATCATTCCCGGCAGTTGCTGTTGATACAAGAAATGCAATCCGTTTTATGAAACTGCATGGAGCGGAGTACATGGCTGATACAGAAAAAATGTTTGTTGGTGGAGATTCCTCTGGCGGTCATGCAGCTATGTTTTCACAGATCATTCAGGACGATACACAGGAGACAAATTTATATCCGAGTATCAATGCTGATGTAAAAGGAATTCTGTCCTTTTATGGAGCAAACAGTGTGATGCTGGAAGATGGAATGCCAAGTACTCTGTCACATCACCTTCCGAATAGTCCTGAAGGAATGCAGATGGGCGGTGTGAATTTGCGGGAACATCCGGAATTATGCCGGAAACTGTCTGTGGAGTGCAGCATAGATGAAAATACGAAATTGCCGCCGGTTCTTATGTTTCATGGAACAAAAGACCGCACGTTCAATCCAAGGGTGAGCGTGGCGGTATACAATCGATTAAAACAATGCGGAAAAGATGTGAAACTGTATTTTCTGGAAGGCGCAGATCATGGTGGAAGCGAATTCTGGACCGAAGAGATTCAGAAAATCATGATGCAGTTTTTTGATGACATATTGAAGAAATGTGAATAATCTGTTTTCAAGATCTTTTTTACTTGCATTCAAAGAGGTTTGCGATTATCCTTAGTCTAAGGATGTTTTACTAACTACATATAACGAAAAATATGCAAAGGGAAAATACAAATGGAAACAATAAAAAGGTACGAGCTGGTCATAAAAGAAGCACTTCGATCAGCTCTTAATTATGATACACCAGATGGTCAGATCAACGAATTCATCGGCTTTTTTGGAAAACATATAGGGTCCGATAGAATTAATGAATTTTTACAGGAAAGAACAGGCGGCTTACTTTGCCTGCTTGACTGTGACAAATTCAAAGCCGTAAATGATACATATGGTCATTCGGTAGGTGATAAAGTAATCATTGCCGTTGCAGAAAGTTTGCAGAGATCATGTCGGGAGAACGATGTGCTTCTGCGCCTTGGCGGCGATGAGTTTGCGATATTTATGCCAGGATTGCTGCAACAAAAATCTGCAGAGAAATTTTTCGACAGACTTTTCGAAAACGTTGGAGAAATCGCCATCGAAGAAATGCAGGGAAAACATGTAGAAATAAGCTTAGGCGCATGTTTCTATGACGGATCCGAAAACGTATCATTCGACCAGTTGTACAGAAACGCCGACCGCGCGATGTACCAGAGCAAAAAGAAACAGGGTTACAGCGCAACAATCTACGATGGACAGTAAATTAGATAGGGGGCTAGTATAGCTGTCTAACTGAAGAATGTAAAAAAACAGATATATATCATAACGTAAATGGCGTCAAATTTATTTTCTCTTACCAGGCGATTGTTAGCCGGGAAGATAAAATAAATTTGGCGCCTTCACTATATAAATGATGAAGAAAAATTGTTAGCCGGGAAGAAAAAATCAATTGGGGGCTTTCACTATTTAAATGAAGAAGAATTTTTCATGGCCTCCAGAAACTCATACGGCACAGCCATGTTTCCCTTTCCAGTGCCAAGATGAATATACGGCTTATTAGCACCATGAAAATCCGAACCGCCAGAGAGCAGCAGCTGATATTTTTCTGCTATCTCCCGGAAATCCTTTTCATCAGAACCCTGATTGCAGGAATACACCGCCTCAATGCCGTTCAAACCTGCGGCCACAAGTTCTTCAATCATGGCAGTCAGTTCCGCACGTTTCATTTTATAGAGACAAGGATGCGCAAGAATTGCAAGGCCGCCTGCCTGATGAATCAGAGCCACTGCCTGCATAGGAGTGATTTTATAACGATCCACATAGCATTTACATCCGTCACCGATATATTTGTCAAAAACAGTTTTCAGATCTTTCACCTGTCCGGAATCCACCAGATATCTGGCAATGTGTGGACGTGCGACCACGGTATCAGGATTCAGGCGATACAAGTCTTCTGCGGTAATCAGAAAACCTTCTTCCTGAAGTTTTTCTACCATTTTCAAATTGCGGTTGTCGCGGTTATCGCGGAACTTTGCCAGTTCTGCCTGAAGTTCAGCATTTGCTGGATCAATGAAGAGCCCCACTACATGGATTTCCGTTCCATGATATTCTGTGGAGAGTTCCACACCCGGAATGACTTCCAGCCCGGATGCTTTTCCGGCAGAAAGCGCTTCAGAAACGCCATCGACAGTATCGTGATCAGTTAATGCAAATGCGGAGAGTTCACATCGTTTTGCTTCTGCAACAAGTTCCGTCGGGGTAAAAGTACCGTCGGAAGCAGTAGAGTGTACATGTAAATCAATTGTTTTATTCATAGGAGACATGTCCTTTCTATATATTATGTATTATGATGATAGACATTTATCTGCCAGAGTTTTCCTGGTAAATGAAAAAATACTTTTCTAAAAAACATATGGAAAATTATTTCAAAAGTAGTATAATAAAAAAGTAAAATCTATGCAAGAAGGAATATGGAAACCAGATTTATACTATATTTTACTTCTGAAACAGTGTATGTGAACGGTATCAAACTTATCTGTGAAAACGGATAAAAAATATTGAAAAAACCGGTTGACGTTGAAAAAAAAGTATGGTATAGTATCAGAGTTGTTGAAGACAAAGTAGAGTATCCACTCTCACCTCGGCGCAAATGAGCGACCGGCGGTTATTATTCAAATACTTTTGATTTGATTGTGGATAGTCTGCCTATCCACTTTTTTTATGGAGGTGCAAAACCATTAGCGATTTAATGATTAATGAACAGATCAGAGACAGAGAAGTTCGTGTAATTGGTGCAGATGGTACTCAGCTTGGTATCATGTCTGCAAGAGAAGCGTTCAAACTGGCGCAGGAAGCAGAGCTTGATTTAGTAAAAATCGCTCCGACTGCTAAACCGCCTGTTTGCAAGATTATTGATTACGGAAAATACCGTTATGAAATGGCGCGCAAAGAGAAAGAAGCTCGCAAGAAGCAGAAAACTGTGGAGATCAAGGAAGTGCGTTTGTCACCGAATATTGAATCCAATGATTTAAACACCAAAATAAACGCAGCCAGAAAGTTTATCACAAAAGGTGATAAGGTGAAAGTATCCCTGCGTTTCCGTGGACGTGAGATGGCTCATGTTCAGAACAGCAAACACATCTTGGATGATTTTGCTGAGGCGCTTTCTGAAATAGCGACAGTGGAGAAGGCGCCGAAGATGGAAGGCCGCAGCATGACAATGGTGCTGGCCGAAAAACGCTAATTAGACTATTTATCAAGGAGGAATTTCATTATGCCAAAAATGAAAACCAGCAGAGCAGCAGCAAAACGTTTCAAAAAAACAGGAACAGGACAGTTAAAAAGAAATAAAGCTTATAAGAGTCACATCTTAACAAAGAAAAGCGCTAAGAGAAAAAGAAATCTTAGAAAAGCAACTATCACAGATGCTACTAATGTTAAGAACATGAAGAAAATCTTACCGTATCTGTAAGATAGAAGATTAGGAGGATGACGTAAATGGCAAGAGTAAAAGGCGGATTAAACGCAAAAAAAAGACATAATAGAACATTAAAACTGGCTAAAGGTTACAGAGGAGCAAGATCCAAACAGTACAGAATCGCAAAACAGTCTGTAATGCGTGCTCTTACAAGTGCTTATGCAGGAAGAAAACAGAAAAAGAGACAGTTCAGACAGCTCTGGATTGCTCGTATCAACGCTGCAGCTAGACTGAACGGTTTATCTTACAGCAAATTCATGTACGGCTTAAAACTGGCTGATATCGAGATCAACAGAAAAATGCTGGCTGAGATGGCTGTAAACGATGCAGAAGGATTTGCTGCATTAGTAGAAGCTGCAAAAGCTAAATTAGCTTAATCTATCAGAGTAGAGTATATCTGATAAAAACAATATCATTTGTTTTCTGGTTGTGGAATCATATTACATGATTTTACAGCCGGAAATAGGATGAGTTAACGTGATTTTTATATGTAATTGTGTATATTTGACAGAATTATATAGGAAATCAAGAAAATTTGAAAAAAGTGTTGACAGCAAACAATAGTTTCTGTATAATATTGATTGTTGTGGTTCGTTGGTCAAGCGGTTAAGACGTCGCCCTCTCACGGCGAAAACAGGGG
>CAVKTR010000069.1:0-15430 GCA_963659325.1 Dysosmobacter segnis | reverse complement strand
CTATAAAATTTCTACAAGAATGTGAGTTAAGATAAATTTTTTAATATCAGATGGCTTACTTAATTTGATTAAAAATAATATATTTGGAAAAAAATCACTCCTATCGAAATCCTACTATTCCGATAGGAGTGAAAACGTTTTCACAATCTTGGTTTGAAAACTGGAAGAAATTTCTGTATAACTGTAGGAAAGAAAGGACAGGAACATGAATTTTAATACACAACTATTACACGGAAAATCGGTGGGAGCGTATTCCTTTGGAGCAACCTTACCATCTATCAGTCAGGTGAGCGCTTATACCTACGAGACATCAGAACAATTGGAAAAGGTCTGTCAGAATAAGGCAGCAGGATTTGCCTATACCCGGATCGGAAATCCGACGGTGGCAGCTTTTGAACGGCGTGTCTGTGAGATGGAGGGCGGTTTTTCAGCAACAGCCTGTGCGTCGGGCCTGAGTGCAGTGGTATTTTCTTTATTGAATATCCTGCAGAGCGGAGATGAGATCATCGCCAGCAGCGGAGTGTTTGGCGGAACCATTGATGTGTTCCGGGATCTGCAGAATTTTGGCATTCAGGTGCATTACATTCCTTATCTGTCAGAAGAAAATATTGAACCATTGATGAATGAGAAGACCAGAGTCGTGTTTGGTGAGATTATCAGCAATCCGGGACTGGATGTAATAGATGTGTCAGAAGTTGCAGCTTTTGTGCATGCACACCAGATTCCTTTGATTTTAGACAGCACGACAGCCACACCGTTACTGATCCGTCCATTAAAACTAGGAGCGGATGTTGTGGTTCATTCCAGTTCGAAATACATCAACGGAAGCGGTAATTCCATCGGCGGCGTGATCGTGGATGGCGGAAAGTTCCGCTGGGATCCACAGCGTTATCCGGTGCTGGCAGAGTACAAAAAGTTTGGTCCGGCCGCGTATACCGCACGGTTGAAAAATGATACATTACGAAATTTTGGTTCCTGTATGGCTCCGATGAATGCCTATTTGAATACCGTAGGGCTGGAGACCATGGGACTTCGGGTACAGAAAGAATGTGAAAACGCATACGCACTGGCGAAAGCGTTAGAACAGCTGCCAGATGTGGATGTCAATTACCCGTTGCTTGAGACTTCTTCTTATCAGAAGCTGGCAGCAGCGCAGTTTGATGGTTACGGCGGTGCAATTTTAAGTCTGCGGGTTGGAAGTAAAGAACGTGCTTACCGCCTGATGAATCATCTGAAATTTGCGCACATTGCAACAAACATCGGAGATCTGCGGACGCTGGTCATTCATCCGGCTTCCACGATCTACATTCACAGTACCGAAGAAATGATGCATGCCGCAGGTGTGTATGATGATCTGATCCGTGTCAGTGTCGGAATTGAGGACGCCAAAGATCTGATCGCTGATTTTACCGAAGCAATCAGGCATGCGGATGAGGAAGCTGAAGAGTAGAGTAAAAAATTGGTTCAAAAAGGAACTTCAGCAGAGTCGATTAGCTAAAGAACTCTGAGTAGATAAAAAAGAACGAAAGAAAAACGGTTCATGAAAAGGAGAAATATCATGGCAGTTGATTACGCAACTTTAAAAAAAGGCGGTTTTATGCGCCAGAAACAGAAAAATAATTTTTCCCTGAGAATCCGTGTGGTTGGCGGAACACTGAATGCAAAACAGCTGGCAGTGGTTTCCGAAGTTGCAGAGACTTACGGAAAAGGATATGTACATCTCACATCCCGTCAGGGTGTGGAGATTCCATTTATTAAATTAGAGCAGATTGATGAAGTAAAGGAAGCACTGGCAAAAGGCGGCGTTGTTCCGGGCGTTTGCGGACCGCGTGTCCGTACCGTGACAGCCTGTCAGGGCGCAGCGGTCTGTCCGAGCGGATGTATCGATACATACGCGCTGGCACAGGAGCTGGATGCGAGATATTTCGGTCACGATCTGCCGCATAAATTTAAATTCGGTGTCACCGGATGTCAGAACAACTGCTTAAAAGCAGAAGAAAACGATGTGGGAATCAAAGGTGCGATCCGCATAAACTGGATTCCGGATGCATGTATTCAGTGTGGCGTCTGTGTGAAAGCCTGTCGTACAGAGGCGATTACGCTGAAAGACGGCAAGATCACCGTCAATGAGTCCAAATGTAATTACTGCGGACGATGCACAAAATCATGTCCGACCAGTGCATACGAGGAGACACACGGATATATCGTATCCTTCGGTGGAACTTTCGGAAATCATGTTCATAAAGGAAATGTGATCATTCCGTTTATCGAGGATCATGACAAATTAATGAAAGTCTGTGACGCAGCCATCGATTTCTTTGCAGACCATGCAAATGCAGGCGAGCGTTTCAAATTCACCATTGACCGCGTCGGCGCAGACAAATTTGAACAGGCAATCAGGGAGGCATATGAAAATGAGTGAGATACAGTTTGATGATCAGGTAGATATCACAGATGTGGTATGCCCGGTAACATTTGTAAAAGCAAAAGTAGCATTAGAGGAACTGGACGATGGAGAAATCCTTGCAGTCCGCATGAATGATGGCGAGCCGGTACAGAACGTGCCGCGCAGCATCAAAGAGGAAGGTCATCAGATCCTGAAATTACTGGATAATGAAGATGGCACTTATACACTTTTTGTGAAAAAAGTGGAGGAGTAAGAAAATGGCAGAACGAATCAGTCAGGATAATTTTGATACAAAAATTTTGCAGGCAGAGGGCGTGGCCGTCGCAGACTTTTATTCCGACAGCTGTGTTCCGTGCAAACGGATTTCCCCGTTGCTTGCAGATCTGGAAGAAGCCCACGACAATGTATATGTGGGAAAAGTAAACATTGCTTATGACAGAGATCTGGCAGAAAAATACGAGGTAGCATCCACACCGACGCTTATTCTCTTTAAAAATGGAGCAGAAGTGAAACGGCTACACGGTGTAGTGAAAAAAGCGGAGCTGGAAGAGGCTGTGGCAGAAGCCGCAGAAAAATAAAGCTATCAAAAAAGCAGCAGTTGATCTGTAAAGATAAAAGCTATAAAAATAACAACAGTTGAACTATAAAAATAAAGTTGTGAAGAAGTGAGGACAAAAACATGAAATTAAACGTAGCAGGAGAAAACAAAGAATACAAAGAGGGACTGACCGTCAAAGAACTGATCGCACTGGAAAACGTAGAGACACCGGAGTATGTAACAGTTTCTCTGAATGATGAATTTGTAGATCAGGGTGCTTTTGAGTCTACTACATTAAAAGACGGCGATGTCGTTGAGTTCATCTACTTCATGGGAGGTGGAAAATAATGGCATTCAGTAACGAGCAGCTTGAGCGTTACTCCCGTCATATCATTTTGAAGGAAGTAGGCGCCAAAGGACAGAAAAAACTGCTGAACGCAAAGGTTCTGATCATCGGAGCCGGCGGACTTGGTGCACCATGTGCCATGTATCTGGCAGCAGCCGGTGTGGGAACCATCGGCATCGCAGATGCGGATGAGGTAGATCTCTCCAATCTGCAGAGACAGATCATCCACAGTACCGATGATCTGGGAAAAGCAAAAGTACAGTCTGCAAAAGAGACCATGAATCATCTGAATCCGGATGTAAACGTGATTACCTATCGTACTTTTGTAACTTCTGAGAACATTATGGATCTGATCAAGGACTATGATTTTATCATTGACGGAACAGACAATTTCCCGGCAAAATTCCTGATCAACGATGCCTGCGTAATGGCGAAAAAACCGTTTTCCCATGCAGGAATCATCCGTTTCAAAGGTCAGCTTATGACTTATGTACCGGGAGAAGGTCCGTGCTACCGTTGTGTATTCAAAAATCCACCGCCAAAGGATGCCGTACCGACCTGTAAACAGGCAGGTGTCATTGGAGCTATGGGCGGTGTCATCGGAAGCCTGCAGGCCATGGAAGCCATTAAGTACATTCTGGGACAGGGCAAACTCCTGACCGGAAGTCTTCTGACCTACGATGCACTGGATATGGAATTCCGCAAGATCAAATTACCGAAAAATACATGCAACTGTCCGGTTTGCGGTGATCATCCGACCATCACAAAATTAATTGATTACGAACAGGCAGAATGTGAGGGAATTTAAATGCAGATCAAATTAGCACAGAGTGATTTTGATACGATGGTAGACTGGGCAAAAGAACATCTGCCGGAGGAGAGCTGTGGACTGCTGGCTGGTACGAAGGACGGAGATGTCCGTACCGTAAAAAAAGTGTACTATCTGACAAATATCGACCATACCAATGAGCATTTTTCCATGGATCCGAAGGAACAGTTGAAAGCCATCAAGGACATGCGTGCCAACGGACTGACACCGCTTGGAAACTGGCATTCTCATCCGGAAACACCGGCGCGCCCGTCCCAGGAAGATATCCGTCTGGCTTATGATAGTACCGCTTCTTATCTGATCTTGTCTCTGATGGATGCTGAGAATTCGGTATTACATGCGTTTACGATCGTGGATAGCACGCCGACAAAGGACGAAATCGTATACGAAGCATAATTTTATAATCAGGATGTAAAATTACAATAAAAGGTGGTTTTACATCCTATTTGTATATTATACTGGGTGATATAGATAATGAGGAATAAATGATATGTCGATCAAAGAAATTGCAAAACGGGCAAATGTTTCTCCGGCGACGGTATCCCGTGTCCTGAACAATCCGGATTATAACTGCTCTTCCCCGGAAGTTCGGGAGCGTATCCGAAAAGCAGCCATGGAACTGAATTATGTTCCGAATGAGGCAGCCCGCCGTCTGAAACAGGGAAAAAATGAAAAGACAGAAAAAACATATTACATTAATGTATTGATCACACGTACCGATGGCGCAAACGTGGATCCGTTTTTTGACGCATTACTGCGTGTGATCGAGACGGAGATCCACAGAAGCAACTGTATTCTGGCGAATATCTGGTATCGGTCTATTTTTTCCGATGATAAGCGGTGCGCCCAGGAAAGCATCAAGACGATCGTGGAGCAGATGCATAACGAAGCAGCTGGAAAAGCGGACGGTCTTGTGGTAATCGGAAAATGCAACAAAGAGGCCCTGCTGGAAATGAAGCAGCATTATCACAGTGTTGTGTGCGTGAATCGCAATGCCATGAGCGGAATCACGGATGAGGTGGTCTGTGACGGGCGCAAGATCGCGCAGATGGCAGTGGAATATCTGATCGGTCTGGGACATCAGAAAATCGGATACGTAGGAGCCTGCGGAACCAATGCACGTTATCAGGGCTATTTGCAGACGCTGCGCACGCATGAGATCGAAGTAGAACCGGAATTTATCATGAAGACGAGACAGACAGAAGTGGAAGGCTTTAAAATGATGGAGCGTCTGCTGGAATCTGAGGAACGTCCGACGGCCATTTACTGTGCCAACGATATTTCCGCGGTGGGCATGCTTAAATGCATGGCAAATAACAAAAAGTGCAGGTATACGCCCTCCATTATCGGAAATGATGATATCGAGGCGGCGCAGGATACGAAACCGATGCTGACAACGGTGCGTCTGCCGAGGGATGAGATGGGAAAATTCGCCATGTACCTGCTTCTGGATCATCTGCGGGGAGGACATCGCCTTGCAGTGAAGATGGAACTGGAAGGACAGCTTCTGATTCGAAACAGCTGTATCCGTGTGAATGACAGCAGCTGGAGCGACTATTGTATATAAAAGAAAGTAATTCTACAGTTCACCCGCGCCATTCGCAAAAACGCCCTTTCGGGCTTTCCCGTAGCTTCGCTACTATTTTTGCTCATAAAAAAGCGCTCCCTTCATCACTAAGCATCCAGGTAATTCCTCATGCAAGCATGATCATTACCTGAATGCATGTGATGAGTGAACTGTAAAAGCGTATTTCACAGTTCTTTCACAATATTAACAAAATTTTACTACAATCTTCAGATATGATATACTCATCAAAGATGAGGAGGCAGAAAGAAATGCTTGAGAATGAAGAAAACAAAATGAACACAGAAAATAATGAATCAGAAGTTAAAAATGAGAGCAAGATAGAGAATGTAAAAAATACAACAGAGGAGGTCGCTGAGAACAAGGCAACAGAAGAGATGTTTGAGGAATCTGATTTTGTGACACCGCCGCAGGATGGCGAGCCGGAGCAGAAAGCGGAAGCAGCATCTCAATCTGCAGCTGAGCAACCGAAAACTGTGAATGCAGAAACTGAAACTCCAAAAGCAGAAAATGCGGAAACAGCACACGGAACTGCAAAAGCAGAATCTACAGAGTCAGCTTCCGACAATCATATCAAAGGAACAGAAGGTGCTTCTCAGTATCGTTATTCCTACATCCAGAATCATCAGAAACAGGAGCATGTGAATGGCGGTCAGCATAACAATCATCAGGAGACTCCGCAGCAGAAGAAAAAACACAAACGCAGCATGAACGTGTATGCAAAAGTAATTTGCTGTGCAATCCTTTTTGGTGCAATTTCCGGTGGTATGGTACTTGGATCATTTATGATCGGAAAAAATGCAGTAAAAACAACAACCGTTGCAAATCTGGAGACAAATGCAGAAAAACTGAGCACAAGCACCAGCAGCAAGAGCAGCAGCTCATCCAGTTCTTCTGATGGAACTTATACTGTATCTGAGATTGCAGCACAGTGTAAATCTTCTGTTGTTGCGATCACAAACCAGAGTGTACAGGAAGTACAGACCATGTTTGGAACCCTGCAGCAGCAAAGCACAGGAAGCGGCTCTGGTGTTATCATCGGAAAGAATGATACAGAGCTTCTGATCGCTACAAACAACCATGTAGTTTCCGGTGCAGAATCTCTGACGGTATGCTTTAATGATGACAAAGATGCGGTATTTGACGCAAAGATCAAAGGAACAGATGCTGACAATGATCTGGCTGTTATCGCAATCAAACTTTCCGATATCAGTGAGGATGTATTAAACAGTATTTCCATCGCAACACTGGGCGATTCCACACAGATGGAAGTTGGCGATCAGGTTGTTGCTATTGGTAACGCACTTGGTTTTGGACAGTCCGTTACTTCCGGTGTCATCAGTGCCTTAGACCGTGAGGTTACGATTGATGATACAACTGCTACTCTGATGCAGACAGATGCAGCCATCAACCCTGGTAACAGCGGCGGTGCGCTGTTTAACATGAAAGGTGAAGTCATCGGTATCAACAGTGCAAAATATGCCAGCGATGAAGTAGAGGGCATGGGATTTGCAATCCCGATGGCAAAAGCACAGAGTATCATTGAAAACCTGATGAATCAGGAGACAAGAGATAAACTGACCAGCGATTATGGATTTTTAAATATTACCGGACAGGACGTATCCTCTGATGAGGCAGAAAAATACAATGTTCCGGAAGGTGTATATGTCAGCGGAACGACAGACGGCGGCGCAGCAGCAAATGCCGGTATCCAGAGAGGCGACATTATCACAAAACTTGGCAATACAACCATTACTTCTATTTCTCAGTTAAAAGAGGAACTGCAGTATTACAAAGCAGGTGAGACCGTTGAAATCACAATCCAGAGAAACAGTGATGGCAAAGGTTATGAGGAGCAGACACTGAAAGTTACACTGGACAATGCTTCCGAGCAGCAGTCCACTACAACAAACCAGAACAGCAGCCAGTCTGGTACACAGACCATTCCGGGTTACGGCAGCGACGGCAGCAGCAATGGAAGCAGCAACGGCAGTAACAGCCTGGAGCAGTTTTTCGGTTATGGAAATAACTAAAGGGCAGTAAGAAAAAATAAAATGGTATACATGCGCATTGTGGAAAAATCTGCAATGCGTTTTGTATACATTTTGTATATGAAAACTGCTTTACGCTACCCCTATCTTGTGATAAAATGAACCAAACAGACTTTTACGAGTATTGGAGGCAGTTGAGATGAAGAAAAAAAGAATTGCAATTGCACTTGGACATGATGCACTGGGCACAACGCTTCCGGAGCAGAAAGAGGCGACACGCCGCGCTGCGAAAGCAATAGCAGATTTGATACAGGACGATTGTCAGGTGGTTATCACACACAGTAATGGACCGCAGGTTGGAATGATCCATACTGCAATGTCTGAGTTCCACAGATTATATACAGAATACACAGCCACACCAATGTCTGTTTGTTCTGCTATGAGTCAGGGATACATCGGATACGATCTGCAGAACGCGATTCGTACAGAGCTGATGAACCGTGGTGTATACCGTACCGTATCTACGATTTTGACACAGGTTATCGTGGATCCGTATGATGAAGCTTTTTATAAACCAAGCAAAGTCATCGGTCGTGTCATGACGGAAGCGGAAGCGGACGAGGAAGAGAAAAAAGGAAACCATGTTGTAAAGACAGAAGATGGTTACCGCAGAATTGTTGCGGCACCGAATCCAATGCAGATTGTAGAGATTGATGCTGTAAATGCCCTGATGGATGCTGATCAGGTAGTTATCGCAGCCGGCGGAGGCGGAATTCCGGTACTGGAGCAGGGCACTGTATTAAAGGGTGCAAGTGCAGTAATCGAAAAAGATCTCATTGCCGGACTGCTTGCAGATGGTGTTGAGGCTGATATGCTGATCATTCTGACCGGTGAAGAGTGCGTATACAAAAACTATGCGACAGACAAGCAGGAACCAATTCGTGAGATGACCTGCGCAGAAGCACAGAAATATATGGCTGAGGGAGAATTTGGCGAGGGAACCATGCTTCCGAAGGTTGAGACAGCAATTTCATATATTGGTGAGTATGCGACACGTCAGGTGCTGATTACGAAACTGGGGAGTATCGAAGCAGCTATGGCTGGACAGACTGGTACTATTATTAAGAAATAAATGTAATCAAAAGGGGATAATGCAGGATATGTATTATCCTTTTTGCAATTTTTCATAGGAAAGGAATTAGAGATATGAGAGAAATTCGCAAAACAAAAATCGTCTGCACACTGGGACCTTCCACTGACAAGGGGGATGTACTTCGCCAGCTGATGCTGGAAGGAATGAACGTTGCACGTTTCAATTTTTCCCATGGTTCCCATGAAGAACAGAAAGCGCGTCTGGACAAACTGGTAGCACTCCGGAAAGAACTGAATCTTCCGGTAGCAGCGCTGTTAGATACAAAAGGGCCGGAAATCCGTCTGAAAGAGCTGAAAGGCGGAAAAGCAGAACTGAAAGAAGGTCAGCTTTTTACCCTTGCACTTGGTGACTTTGTGGGTGATGTAAGCCGTGTGGCCATCACTTATGAAGGGCTGCATGAGGATGTGCATGTGGGTGACCGCATTCTGATCGACGACGGTCTGATCGAGATGAAAGTTGTCCGTTTGGACGGAACTGATATTGTCTGCGAAGTTGTCAACGGTGGTATGATCTCCAATAAAAAAGGTGTCAATGTGCCGAATGTAGAACTTGCAATGCCGTTTATCAGCGAGACGGACTATAACGATATCGTATTTGGTATCGAGAATGGTTTTGATTTCATCGCAGCTTCCTTTACAAGAACCGCAGATGATATTCTCCAAATCCGCAAGATCCTGGATGAGCATGACTGCAAGAGCATCAATATCATTGCAAAAATTGAGAACAAACAGGGTGTGGATAACATCGACGAGATCATCCGTGTATCCGACGGTATCATGGTAGCCCGTGGTGACATGGGTGTTGAGATCCCGATGGAGGATGTTCCGGTTATCCAGAAGATCCTGATCGAAAAAGTATACAAAGCAGGAAAACAGGTTATCACAGCAACTCAGATGCTGGATTCCATGATGAAACATCCGCGTCCGACCCGTGCGGAAGCTACAGACGTTGCAAATGCGGTATATGACGGAACAAGCGCGATCATGCTTTCCGGTGAGACAGCTGCCGGTGATTATCCGGTGGAAGCACTGCAGACTATGGTAAAAATTGCATCCCGTACCGAGCAGGATATCAACTATATGTCCCGCCTGAAAAAACGTGGCATTCTGACTAATCCGGATATCACCAATGCTATTGCGCATGCAACCTGTACAACCGCTATGGATCTGAATGCATCCGCGATCATTACCGTATCCAATTCCGGCCGTACCGCACGTATGGTATCCAAATATCGTCCGGCGTGCCCGATTATCGGATGCTCCGTAAACGAAGATGTATGCAGAAAACTGAATATGTCCTGGGGTGTCACTCCGTTACTGGTGGAGTTAAAACACAATTCCGATGAATTATTTGACCACGCAGTAGATAAGGCAGAAGAAATGGGCCTGATCAAACAGGGTGAGATCGTTGTCCTGACAGCCGGTGTACCGCTTGGTATTTCCGGAACAACCAATATGATCAAAGTGCATGTGGCAGGACATATCCTGATGCAGGGAAAAGGTCTGAATGATAAGAGTACTTCCGCAAATATGTGTGTTGTAAATTCTGCAGAGGAACTGCGGGAAAAGTTTAAAGCCGGTGATATTATTGTGGCAAAAGATACCTGTAATGAGATGATGGAACAGATCCGCCTGGCTTCCGGCCTGATCCTTGAAAGCGACAGCGCAGACTGCCATGGGGCGATCGCAGGGCTGAGTTTGGATATTCCGGTGCTTATCGGGGCAGCAAATGCGACACAGATTTTGAAAACTGGGGCATTTGTAATGCTGGATTGCAAAAAAGGCGTCGTAAGCTGCAATAATTAAATTCCTTTGTGGCTGATAATTTAGGTTAATGAAAGGGGCCTGGGTTTATTTTGTCTCCGCAGCTAACAATCGCTTGCTGAGAAAAAATAAACCCAGCCCCCATTTACGTTATGGAGCCCCAAATTTAAGCCACGGCGTCATTACGCACCACGCGTGCACCTACCGTTTTGATTCACATTGCTGCACGCGCAAAATCATGGAATTTAAAAAAGTGAATGTGTATGTGATATGAAAGATTGTAAAAAGTAAGTGGTATTCACTATGTAAATAGCGAAATCGAAGACTCCTTCTGCAACAAGCGATTAAGTAAGTGACTGAGTTTTGCGAGTTTTGCGCGAGCGGGAAACGACCAGCTTTTATCGGAGTTGGAAGTGAGCGCGATAAAACCGAAGCAAAACGAGGGTAACGCACGACTAGCGGTTGCAGAAGGAGTCTTCGATTTCGTTTTATAAAAAATATTAAATTTTATTCAGAATACTTGCGCACAATCGCGGCCATTTCAGTCCAGCACGCTTCCATGTCGCGCACAAGTTTGAACTGTGTCCGTGCCCGGTCAAGGTTCTGACCTGGCCGATGAATAGCGAAATAATGATCCCCTTCCAGATAATCGGTCAGGAAACGAATGCCGCATTCTAATGTCATGAGTTTTGCTCCCCATGGCAGTGTCTCAATTTCAAGCGGAATCAGGGCATCCCCTGCAATCTCCAGAAATCCTTTTGTATATGCCTCAAATAATTCCAGTGAGAAATTTACTTTGCTTAAATCCTGTTCATCCTCGGCGCTGTGGTTTGAGCCAAAACGAATGGAATCACCGTAATCATTGGCTGCAAGACCCGGCATTACCGTATCCAGGTCGACGATGCAAAGTGCTTCACCGGTCTGATCATCCAGCAGGATGTTGTTTAATTTTGTGTCGTTGTGTGTAACACGCAGCGGAAGTTTCCCGGCATTCAACAGGTCTGTCATGTAAGAGCAGTCTGCTTCATGTGCCTCGATAAATGTAATTTCATCCGCCACTTCTGAGGCGCGGTGCATAACATCGGCTTTCAGTGCTTCTTTGAACTTACGAAAACGATCCGGGGTATTATGAAAATCCGGAATGGTTTCATGCAGGGTGGAAGCATCGTAGTCAGCCAGATTTTTCTGGAACTGTCCGAATGCTTTCGCAGAGGTATAAAAATCATTGGTATCTCTGCACTGCTGCAGGCAGATGGTGTGTTCCACATAGGTAAATACACGCCAAACGTCCTGTTCAGAATCCGTGAAATAAGGCTGCCCGTCTCTGGTGTAGATCACGGTCATGGTTTCACGTTCGGTATCGCCCCCACGTTTTTCAATTACAGTTTTTAAATAAGAAGTAACGCTGCAGATATTTTCCATCAGTTCTTTTGGATTGGTAAAAACATCTGTGTTGATCCGCTGCAGGATATATTTTTTTGTTTCCGCATCGGAAGAAACGATTACAAGGTTTGTATTGTTGATATGTCCTTCCCCATAGGCATTGTGTGTCAGAGTACCTTCGCCCCAGTCGTAGGCCGCGAGGACTTCCTCAAATGCTTCAGGTGAAGCCAGTGTCATAGATTTGTTCTCCTTTGTATCAAAATATACTGTTTTACTGCCAGAGCGGAGCCAGATATAAGCCGCTCTCTGCCATATCAGCCAGTGCTTTTACAATGCCCGGTTTGTCTTCGCGGTAAGTAACACCGTACCATTTGTCCGGACTCTGTAATACTTTAACAGTTGCTTTTTCTTCATCCAGAAGCTGACTGACAACGGATGGAAGGAAATATTCGCTTTTCATCGGATTGGATTTCATAGCCTCATCCAGGAAAGCAGGGAAACGTGCTTCTGCTTCTTTGACAAAACTTTCACTGAAGCCCCAGAGGTTCATGGATACAATGGTGTTTCCGTCGATGTCTTTCCAGGTTTCACCTTTGTCTTCGGTAAAATGAATGCCATTTTCATACTGCTCGATCTGTGTGTGTTCCACAACGCTGATCAGATTGGAGTCCGCGTCAGTCGTGCAGACACCACGAGCAACGGAACCGTTTTCTGTAACGGTATTTTTCAGCTGGTAGCCTACCATGCAGTAGCGGTATTTATCATCGTCACTGTGGTTGGACAGATAATCGTAAATGATGTTGAAACAGGTTGTTCCGTAGTAATCGTCTGCGTTGATTACTGCAAACGGTGCATCAATGAGGTGGCGCGCTGCAAGAATTGCATGGCAGGTGCCCCATGGTTTCTCACGTCCTTCCGGTACGGAATAACCCTCTGGCAGATCGTCCAGATCCTGGAATGCGTAAGCCACGTCCATGTATTTAGATACATGATTTCCGATGACTTCCTTGAACTCTTTTTCAATGGAATGTTTGATGATAAAAATTATTTTTTCAAATCCGGCGCGGCGTGCGTCAAAAAGAGAGTAATCCATGATGACTTCACCGTGTCCGCCAACCGGATCCATCTGTTTTAATCCGCCGTAACGGCTGCCCATGCCGGCTGCCATGACAACTAATACTGGTTTTTTCATATAGCAATGTCCTCCATATATAGTATTAAATATGCGTAAGTAGTGTAAGTGGATTGCGAATATCCGTTTACCTATCAAGTGTTTTTTAGGGCGTATTTATCCAAAAATAAACCGCGCAATTGTCAATCGTTTCTATTATACGTTTTTCCGGTGGGAAAAGCAACGATAAAAACAGAAGAAACAGCGTCAAACCGTGCACAATTCGGAAGTAAAAAGCATGAAAATCAGAAGAAAAAATACGAGATCAGGAAGTGAAAATAAACGGAAAAAAGAGCTTGCAATTTGAGGGGAAAAGGGGCAATATAGCGGTAGGCAAAGGAGATGGAACTATGTATATAAAAAACGGAATGGTGTTTTTGCCGGAGGGAAGATTTGAGGAAAAGAATCTGAGTTGTAACGAACGGATTCTTACAATAGATGCGGCAGAAAAGGGGGAGCACAGTTCAACTGTGACAGAGAATCAGGTGCTGGATGCGACAGGAAAATATGTGATTCCGGGACTGGTGGATATTCATTCTCACGGTGCGGTCAATGCAGATGCAAGCGACGGGGACGCGGAAGGATTGCAGAAAATGTCCCGTTACTATGCGCAGAAAGGGGTAACGAGCTGGTGCCCGACAACGATGACTCTGTCGGAGGAGCAGCTGTTAAATGCCATGCATGCGATCCGGGATTTTACCTCAGATGGTGCAAACTGCGTGGGTGTGCATCTGGAAGGGCCTTTTGTTTCTTATGAAAAAAGAGGTGCGCAGAATGCGGCATATTTACAGAAACCGAATATAGAAGAACTGAAAAAATTGAATGAGACCAGTGGTGGTCAGGTGCGGATGATCACGATCGCACCGGAAGAGGATGAAGATAATGCATTTATCCAGGAGGCGAGCAAGATCTGTACCGTGTCTCTGGGACATTCCGTGGCGGATTATGAGCAGGCAAAGGCGGCTTTTGAAGCAGGGGCAACCCATGTCACACATATGTTTAACGGAATGAACGGGCTGCATCATCGTAAGCCTGGAATTATCGGTGCGGCATTCGATGCGGGAGCAACGGTGGAACTGATCTGTGATGGTTTTCATATTGATCCGTCGGTGATCCGTATGACAGCAGCATTATTTGGGGATAAATTAAATCTGATTTCTGATTCCATGCGTTGTGCGGGAATGCCGGAGGGAGAGTATTCTCTGGGCGGACAGCCGGTGTGGATGAAAGCAGGAAAAGCAACGCTGGCAGATGGAACACTGGCAGGTTCTTCTATCCATCTGATGGATGCCGTGAGAAATGTGGTTCGCTTTGGCGTGCCGCTGGAGCAGGCGGTTCGGGCAGCGACCCTGACACCGGCAGAATCCATTGGAATGGCACAGGAAATCGGGTGTATCCGGGAAGGGGCCAGAGCAGATCTGCTGATTCTGAATCAGGATCTGGAGCTGGAGACTGTGATCATTGGTGGCAATATCTGGAAGTAACAGTTAAAACAAAATGAGGAGGGTTTTTCAATGAAAGTTATTAGAGCAAAAGACTATGATCAGATGAGCAGAAAAGCGGCAAATATCATTTCCGCACAGGTGATCATGAAACCGGACTGTGTCCTGGGACTGGCAACGGGCAGCAGCCCGCTTGGCATTTACCGCCAGCTGATCGACTGGTACAATAAGGGCGATGTGGATTTTTCTGAATGTTATTCCGTCAACCTGGACGAGTACGTGGGGCTGGATATTACCAGTGACCAGAGTTATGTGTACTTTATGCATCATAATTTCTTTGATGCCATCAATATCCGCGAGGATCATACCTTTATCCCGAATGGAAAAAATACGGACATTGCAGCTGAGTGTGAGCGTTATGATAAGCAGATCGCAGATTTAGGTGGGATTGACCTGCAGCTTCTTGGCATCGGACGCAACGGTCATATCGGATTTAACGAGCCGGATCGTGTATTTACAAAAGGAACACATTGCGTCAGCCTGGCAGAGTCTACCATTGAAGCGAATAAACGTTTCTTTGACAGCATCGATGATGTGCCGCGGCATGCGTTGACCATGGGAATCTGTGATATCATTCAGGCGAAAAAAATTGTGCTGGTAGCCTCCGGCGAGGACAAAGCGGATGCGGTACAGAAGGCATTTTTCGGACCGGTGACACCGGAAGTACCGGCATCCATCCTGCAGCTGCATCCGAATTTTACACTGGTGGCAGATGAGGAAGCATTAAAAAAAGTACTTGCATGAGCGTGAAGAACGTGATAT
>CAVKTR010000068.1:0-15538 GCA_963659325.1 Dysosmobacter segnis | reverse complement strand
TAACCGGCTGGAAACGACGCTCCAGAGCGGCATCTTTTTCGATATATTCACGGTACTCATCCAGTGTGGTGGCACCGATACAATGTAATTCACCTCTTGCCAGCATTGGTTTTAACATGTTGCCGGCATCCATAGCTCCGTCAGTCTTTCCTGCGCCGACGATGGTATGAAGCTCATCGATAAACAGGATGATCTTGCCTTCGCTCTTCTTTACCTCATCCAGTACGGCTTTCAGACGTTCCTCAAATTCGCCTCTGTATTTTGCACCTGCAACCAGTGCTCCCATATCAAGGGCAAATAATTTTTTATCTTTCAGTCCTTCCGGTACATCACCGCGGACGATACGCTGTGCCAGTCCCTCGACAACGGCGGTTTTACCAACACCGGGTTCACCGATCAGAACCGGGTTATTTTTTGTCTTTCTGGAAAGGATACGAACCACGTTTCGGATCTCACTGTCACGGCCAATAACCGGATCAAGTTTCTGATCTCTTGCACGCTCTACCATATCGTAACCATATTTTTCCAATGTATCATAAGTAGCTTCCGGATTGTCGCTTACGACTCTCTGGTTGCCACGGACGGTGGATAATACCTGAAGGAATCTGTCTCTTGTGATTCCATACTCACGGAAGATCTCTTTGATCGCCGGGTTCGGGTAACGGATCATGCTCAGAAACAGATGTTCTACGGATACATACTCGTCGCCCATCTGTTTTGCTTCGTCCTCAGCGCTGATCAGCACTTTATTCAGCTGCTGACCGACATAAACCTGTCCGCCGGAAACTTTGACTCTCTTTGCCAGATGATCCTCAGCATTGTTCATGAAATGCTGTTTGTTGATCTCCATTTTTTCGATCAGCATCGGGATCAGACCGTCTTCCTGTCGCATCAGGGCTACCAGCAGATGTTCCTGCTCGATTTCCTGATTGCCATATTCATAAGCTAATTTCTCGCAATCCTGGATTGCCTGCATTGATTTCTGTGTAAATTTCTGGATATTCATAAAAACCCCTCCTTTCCGGGTGTTTCTACTCTTTTTAATTATTATGTTCTACTTGTTGTATAACGCCTTTTCTTGCGCTAAGTATGTTATAGCACATGTTATCAGCCACGTCAAGCGTCGAGTGCTAATTTTTGTAAAAATTTTGATGTACACCATTTTGAGAAGTATTTCCTGTAAAATAAGAAAAAACACTGTAACGCCAATAATTCAACCGTTTTCAGTGCTTTTTTCATATTATTCTATTAACTTTCTCTCATCCACCTATATAAGTGAAACTTAAATTATGCCCGGTATGGAATATATTTTTTATCCATTGGTACAGTATCCGGATCCATTCCTTTAATATGCAGGATTTATGCGTCTTTCCAGACTTCTTCTGCGATTTCTTTTACCATTTTTAATTTTGCCCACTGCTCTTCTTCTGTCAGTTTATTACCGATCTCGCAGGATGCAAATCCGCACTGCGGACTTAAGCACAATCTCTCAAGCGGAATATATTTTGCGGCTTCATGGATACGCTTGATCACGGTTTCTTTATCTTCCAGTTCTGGAGACTTTGTTGTGATCAGTCCAAGCACAACTTTCTTATTCTCAGAAACTTTCGCCAGTGGCGCAAATCCACCGGATCTTGCGTCATCATACTCCAGGAATAATGCATCTACGTTTTCTTTTGCAAATACATAATCTGCTACAGAATCGTATGGACCGCTTGTAAAGAAAGTGGAGTGATAGTTTCCACGGCAGATGTGTGAAGTGATCACCATGTCCGCCGGTTTTCCTCCCAACGCAAGGTTATTGACTTCCAGCAACTGCCCTTTTACTTCGTCCAGATCCTGGCCAAGACTCTTATATCTCTGCTTTGCGGCATCTCCTACGATTGCGCCCCAGGTGCAGTCATCCAGCTGAAGGTTGCGGCATCCTGCTTCGTAGAACTGTTTGATCACTTCCTGATATGCTTTTCCGATATCCTGGATCAGTTCTTCGTTTGTTGCATAATATTTTCTTGTATTCTCAAAGTTCGCCGGAACGATCAGCTGCTGGAACATCTGCGCCGGTGCCGGAATGGTATATTTTGCAACGGTATTCTCATCTTCGAACTGTTTTAAAAACTTAAATCCTTCTACAAATGGATGCGCTTTTGCTTTTACTTTTCCTGTCAGGTAGGTGTCTTCCACTGCTGCCAGCTCTGCGTCAAACTGTACACCGGAACCTGTCTGCTCATGACCAATGCCTTCAAATCCCCACATAAAATCCAGATGCCAGTAAGTTCTTCTGAATTCTCCGTCTGTAATGATGTGGAAACCTGCTTCTTTCTGTTTTGCGACTACTTCTGTGACTGCCTGATCGATGACAGCGTCACATGCTTCTTTTGTGATTTTTCCTTCGCTGTAATCTGCTTTTGCCTGTTTTACTTCCTGCGGTCTTAAAAAGCTTCCTACAAAATCGTATCTGTACGGTGTCTGATATTTGCTCATTTTCTATATCCTCCTGTATTACACTCCTGTTGTTTGTCTGGATATAGAGTAGCATAAGATGAAGAATTTGGATAATACATATAAATTTCGGTTTGTCATAGTTTTAAACTATGGTGAATTTTTGCTACATTTATAAAATTTGGGGATATTGAAAACGGGCACAGATTATTTTGTCTTTCAAGCTAACAATCGCTTCTCAAGAAAAAATAATCTGCACCCGCTATTTAATTTACAACAAAAAGCTTTATATTCTTTACATCATTTCAAGACCTCTGCCAAGGTCTCTTTTATTTTCGCAGGATCGATCGGTTTCGCAATATGACCATTCATACCGGCTTCTAACGCTTTTTTCCGATCTTCCGCAAAAGCATTCGCCGTCATGGCCACGATCGGGATTCCGGACTTTCCAGCATCCGGCAAATGCCGAATGATCGTTGCCGCCTTATAGCCATCCATATTCGGCATCTGAATATCCATCAGGATCAGGTCATAGGTTCCGACCGGCTCTTTTTCCAGTTTGTCCACACAGAAAATGCCATCCTCTACGCAGTCTACGGAAAATCCCATTTCCTCTAGCAGTAAAATCGCAATTTCTGCATTCAGATCATTATCCTCTGCCATGAGAATATGTTTTCCCGCGAATTCCACTTTTTCACTTGCTGCACCTGACTCTTTTTTTGAGTAATATTCTGGCTGAGCAATTTTATGTGGAATCGTCACCGTGAACTTAGTTCCTTTTCCCAGCTCGCTTTCCACTTCAACGGAACCATCCATCAGATCAACCAGGCTTTTGACAATTGCCATGCCAAGTCCGGTTCCGGCAACTTTGCCGCTGGTCGTATCCCGTTCTCTGGTAAAAGAGTCAAACAGATGTGGCAGAAATTCTTTGCTCATTCCGATACCAGTATCTTCCACCACCGTTCGGATTTTCAGATATCCTTCCCGCTCATCTGGCAGTTCATCCGTTGTAATGGTTATCCTTCCACCCGGAGGGGTATATTTCACCGCATTGCTGATAATATTGGTAAGAATTTCATTCACTTTCGTCGTATCACATATGATATGGGGATGTACCACATTCACATGATGTTCAATCGTCAGCCTCTTCCTGCATGCTTCCATTTCAAATACATTGCATACACCACTGACAATATCACCCGTCTCACTGTAATTCTCATCCAGTTCCATCTCACCACTTTCAATCCGTGCCATATCCAGCACATTATTGATAATGGACAGAAGTACATTGCCCGACTGCTCGATCATCTCCTGATAATGCTGCATTTCCGGATCCGAAATATGACCACGCATCAACTTCGAATATCCCATAATTGCATTCATCGGTGTACGGATATCATGCGACATATTCAGCAAAAACTTTGTCTTCGCCTCATTTGCAGCATCTGCGGCCCGCGCTGTCTCTTCCAGTTTTCTCTGCTGCTGCAGATCTCTTCCTTTTTGTATACGTACCCACTGGAATATGAATATAATGATCAGCACGATCACAAGTGACGCAACCACCAGCATTCTGAATACAATATTATTTATCTCTTTCAGAAATGAATAAGCGGATTCCATATCCATTTCTATACAGAGTGCGCCAATGATCTCGTTTGATTCACTGTCCCTGATCGGATAGCAGGCTGTAAATATATGTCCCCAGGTTGTATCCACGATATCCTGTGAATAAACAGTCTCTCCTGATAATGCAGTATTAATATATGGTATCATTTCTTCCTCGATATAGGTTCCGGGATAGGCAAAATCTTCCGCCCCAAGATCCAGGCCATCTACCAGATAGATCAGCTTTCCTTCGCTGTTTCGCTTCGCCGTATACAGATACCTGGTAGAATTCAATGTCCTCAGTTCATTCAGGCTCTGCTGAAGTTCCTGATAACGCGGAGTATCCATATCCGCCCTGGTATTGATCTCATCGTAATCCGGCTTATTAAACCGGTCTGACACCAGCGCATGAATTGCATCCGAACATTCGATATCACGTTCTACTGCCGCTTCCAATGTGTTTGTCTTATAATTTTTCTGCAAAATCAATGTATACACTGCCACAAATAACGCTGCCAGTAAAAATATCAGTACAAACCTTTCCAGATAAACATTTGCCTTCTTCTTTTGCTGAGAATTTTCCATGCTTTCTCCTTTTTTACACTACTCTCAATGTCCGTAACTGACATTGTAAATCACTTTTTACATAGTTAGGAATATTATAAAATATGCGAAATTACTTGTCTACAGTTATCTGGAATGATGATATACTTTTTCACTATATCTCGTTAAAGTTATAGAAAGCGGGCATGAAATATTTTGTCTTTCAAGCTAATAATCACTTTTCAAGAAAAAATATTCCATGCCCGCTTTCTATTTTTTATAAATTTTCTCCATTTTTCGTTCTGCACAAATTACATAGTCTATGATTAATAAATTTTAACACTCCGTTTATAAAATACAAAATTTAAAAATGCTCTTTGATATATTCCAGACACTCCTGTGAGGTCTGTGCAATTTTTCCGTTTCGGATCATCTCTTTGACATCATCACCGAGGAAATCCATCTCTTCCACACTGATTTTTCCAAAACCGCTCTCATAAAATCCATGCGGCATTCCGGCTGTTACCATATCATCCACACCGACACCGGCGTCTCGCAGCATCTTGGCATATTTCTGTCCTTCTGCTTTCAGGCAGTCGTTATCTGCAGTCGTTTTCCGGTCACCGGAACGACTTTGTTGATCCGACGCATTTCTGCCGCTTCTTTGCAAACTGCTTTTTTTACCTGTTCGATCACTTCTCTTGGATATCCCATAATTTCCCCTTCCTTCCCAATAATGCAGAGCACAAATCATGCCCTGCATTACTTATCAAATATTTTCATTTGCTTTTATGTTCTATGCCATGGTCACTGCCGCAATCTTCAGTTCGGAAGACTCCACAATTTCCAATACCAGCTCACAAGTACCAGCCTTTGCCTGCACGGAACCACAGACAGTTTGCCAGCTATCCGTTTTTCCGTCAATAACAATTTCTCCGGCACATACATCGTTTAACATGACACGGATCCTGCCTCTGCCTTTACAGCAAATCTCAGCCTTTGTCCATTCTTCCCCGCTCCTGATATAACGGAAAGTGATCGTATCCCCTGCTGAAATATGTGTCAGAATCTCCGGATATTCTTGTGTGTTCTCTCCCGGATTGACGTCGATATACACGCTTCCGGTCAGACCACAGGCCTGATATCCAAGGATTTCCTCACCCGGAGCAAATGGCTCGCCGATGCCCTGAGAGGTCATTTTTACTTCCGGAATCGTACCGTCCGGTGCGATCTCAATTTTTTCGATACACAGTCTTCTGTGCTGCTGCATACCACGGCTGCACCGATGATAAAAGACATACCACTGACCATCCACACATTCGATGGAGCCATGATTGTTCCAGCTGGCCGGGTCACAACCATCATTGTCTATGATAATGCCCCTGTAGGTAAACGGGCCCAGCGGGCTCTTGCCCGTTGAGTACCCAAGGGATGTCGGCTTTCCACGTTCCATATCTGCATACACATAATAATAAGTGTCTCCGATCTTACGCATAGAAGATCCCTCATGGAAATAATGCTTCTCCTCTGTCACCAGATCATCTACGATCTCTTTCCGGTTAAAACTGACCATATCCGGATGCAGCTTCACACCATGAGAAAACAGCTGTCCCCAGTAATAATACACCTGACCGTCATCGTCCTGGAAAATAGCCGGATCGATACCACCGCAAGGCAGCTGTACAGGATCAGAAAACGGTCCCTCCGGACGATCCGATACCGCTACACCTTCACTGTCATCTGACATACAGAAGTACAGATAATATGTCCCATCTTTCTCGATACAGTCCGGTGCAAATAAAAGCGGCGGTTTTTCCTTTTTCGCCTCTTCTTCAAATTTCGCTTTCATATCCACACCATTTTCAATATCCCGCTGGATCATCCTCTGAATAAACGGTGTCGGATGGCTCCAGTCAATACCGGGATATTTCGGTGCATCCGGATTGTTAAACCACGGGATCTGCTTTCCTTCCAACGAAATGTCATGGATCGTCCATTCCTTCATGTCCTCTGTGGACACCACGCGGTACTGCTCACTACAATACACATCTTCGCGGTCATCAAAACTGCCATACACATACAGTCTGCCATCAGACATTACATGTCCTTCACTGTCCGGTATATGTACATCCACCGGCAGGATTGGATTTCTCTGATTACTATAAGTTCTCATCGTTTTTTCCCCGTATCAAATATATTTATAAAATCGTATACTCAATTGTCTCCGGAACATCAGCTTCCACTTTCACTTCACCGTTTTCCCGTGTTACATGTACTGTAATTTTTCCTTTCACGGAATTGTAGCTGCAGGTAAATTCGTTCATGCTCTCCGGCAGATACGGTGCGATCTCGATCTTGCCAAATCCCGGCTCCAGTGGACGGATACCAGCCAGTCCATTGTAGAACCACTCAATGATATGTCCCATCATATCATGGCAGTGGCTTCTCGGATTCTGCTCCCAATACTCGCCGAGGGTTGTCTCGCCATCCAGCACGAATGCATAGTAGCTCGGATGTGTGGTTTTTGTGATAAACTGGCAGATCAGATCATTCATGTCATATTTTCTTGCGGTCTGAATGATGTATGGAAGTCCGACTTCTCCGCTGACAAACGCACCTTTTTCTTCCAGTGTCTGACGGAACGCACGTACCACGTCATCCACTTTATCTTCCGGAACCATGCCCCAGTACAGTGGCAGTGCCTCTGCAGCCTGTGTCATGCAGATCTCATCTTTGTGATCCCATGCCTGGTAATACCAGTATCCATCCTGCGGATGCTGTACCAGAAGTTTCTCGTTATAATTTGCTTTGATTTCTTCTGCCAGAGCTTCAAATTCTGCCTGCTCTGCATCTTTTCCGAGGATACCTGCAAAGTAAGCCATGGTCTTGCTGTCCGCATATAAAAATGCAGTCTCAATATTTTCACGTACCAGCGCATTTTCCGGATTTCCCCAGTCACCAAGACCATGATTTAAAAATCCCTCTTCGTTGCGGAGAGATGCCTCGTGTGCCAGATATTTTTTGCCAGCCTCATAATTATCACGGATGATCTGCTCATCTCCGTAGAAGTTATAATGCCAGTAAGTTCCGAGGATGCTTGTGCTGCCCCACGGAATAATGTCATAAAAACTTCCCATGCCCGGAACCGGAAGCACGTTCGGAATATAGCACGGGCACTGGGCCGGCATCAAACCTTCGCCCGGATAAAAACGTCCTCCCTGACCATCGGAAAAACTGTCCTCTGCGGTATGCTGATCTGTACGCATATCTGTCAGGAATTTGTTCCAGAGACGATCAGAACGCTTCATATACATAATGGACGGTGCCATCAGATGATTTGGCTCCTGCCATGCAAAACGCTCAATGGTCGGGCAGTCGGTATGTACGCTGACCATGTTTGCCTCAACTGCTTTCTCCACCAGATCATAGATCTGATTGTAACGCTCATCATCACTGTGGAAACTTCCATCACGCTCCCATGCGCTGGAGATCGCGTCTCCGTACATATTGCGAAGTTCTGTATGTTCATCCAGACCTTCCACTGCAAAATAACGGCCTGCAAAATAAGTAAATTTCATACGGAAGGTTTCCCATGTATCATCCTGTCCAATGATATAAGTAATGCAGTTATCGATCAGCACCCAGTTTTTCGCCATCTGGTCCACATCACCGTTTTCTGTCAGCTTCTCTGCCACGTAGAAACGTACTTTTGTTCCTTTTTTCCCTTTGACATCAAACTGCAGCATACCGGATATGTTCTGGCCAAGATCGTAAATATCACGATGCACGCTGCCTGCTGCTTCTTCTGTTGTATCCAGAGATTTGTCCGCTTCCACGCTGTGGATGTATTTTGCCTCGTAACGTTTGATCACTTTGATGGCCGGCTGATCCTGCTCCACAAGTTCTCCTGTCGGTGCCATATCCTTGTCCACCTGCTGTGCAGCTGTCCAGTCACTGTCATCAAAATCAACGGTATCCCAGCCTGCCGGATAAGCCGCTCCGTCGGCAGTCTCAGAACCATACACATTGCTCATGGAAATCTCATGTGCTCTCACCTTAAAGGAATCATCCGCATAAATTGTCTCACTGCTTCCGTCTGTGTATTCCACGGTCAGTTCAAGTGCCAGCACAAGACTCTCGCCAAATGCCTCATATGGATTCGGGTTTGGCGGCATAAATGGAGGAAAATGGAAGCTGTAATGATCATTCTGCATCCGAAACCAGCCGTTTCCAACCTCTGCTCCGATCACGTTTTCCCCGTTTTTCAGATAGTCTGTCACATCAAAAGTCACATACTGGATTCTCTTTTTATAATTTGTCCAACCCGGATCCAGTTCGTGGTCTCCTACTTTCTGTCCGTTGATATGAAAGATAAACTGTCCCAGTCCGCAGACTGCTGCCTGTGCGCTTTTGATTTCTTTTGTCAGCTGAATTTTCTTTCTTGTGTAAAACGGCTTTCCGGTGCCGTCTGTAATCCACTGATTTTTCATATTTTTTATACTCCTGTTGTCTCAATATTATAGTTTTATTTTGTTTGTATATGCTAAGAGGTATCTCTTTTTAACCACCAAAAGGGCATGTTACATGCCCCTTTGATTTTTACCTCAGTTAGAGTACTATCTCCAACTGAGATAAAATGCTCCGCGAGGATGTACAGTGATTCTGAGAGGAATATGTCAGCTTACGCTGCCCAGAATCACGCACCAAGTCTCACATACGTTCGACTTTATTTGGTTTATGGTTTTTAGTTGTTGTCTGCACCTTTTGCTGCAAGCTCCTGCATCTTTTTCTCCGGATAGAACTGGATAAAAATGATGTACAGTACAGATGCTGCCAGCGGTACTAAAAATCTTACGGAATTGATACCGATCAGTACTGCTTCCGGCTCCTGTCCGATCGCGTTTGCGATATAACCGGTTGCTGCTAAAACACCTGCAAGGATTGCGTTGGAAATAGCCGTTCCACATTTGTAGGAGAAACCTCCGATTGCGGAGATGGTACCATTCAGCTGGTCACCGGTTGTTTTGTATACATAATCTGTCATTCCAAAAACAGTCATCGGACGGAATGCATTTGTCATGGTTGAGAACATGCATGCGATGAACGTCAGGATGTACAGGGCTGGAATGGATTTTCCACCGACGAAGAAAAGGATCAGGTAACATACGCAGGCAATTACCTGTGTGTATGTAACTGCTTTTTTCATACTTCCTTTTACTTTTCTCAGAAGGATTGGCATCAGAACCATGACACCGATCATACCACTGATGGAAATTACAAGCATGTAAGTTGCGATCAATGCCGGATTCATCAGGTAATACATGCAGTAGTAAACGGAAGATGACATGATAATCTGGAACAGGATACATCCTACGCACCAGAATGCGATCATCGGATACATCTCTTTTACTTTCAGCAGTTTCGCTGCACTTTTAAATACGTGCTCTTCGTGAGCCATATCAACAGTGTGACGCTCTTTACATTTTGCAAATGCGATCCAGCTTGTAATACACATTAATACCGCACCGATCGCAACCAGAACCATATATCCCTTGGCCGGGTTGTCTCCGCCGATCACATTTACGAAGTTTGTTGTAAATGAAGTAACCAGAAGGATCATAATGGATGCAACAAATGTTGACAAAGATACAACATCGTTTCGCTCCATCTCGTTTCTGGACATGGTCGGAAGGATTGCATTATAAGGAATCTCGATTGCTGTTACCAGCATACCGTAGCAGATGTAAAGTACTGCTGCATAAACAATTTTTCCTGTTGTTGTCAGATCCGGTGCTGCAAAAAGCAGAACAGACACGATAGACAATGGCAGTGGAATCAGTAACAGATACGGACGATATGTACCCCAGCGGGTTTTTGTACGGTCTGCAATACCACCCATGATCGGGTCATTGATCGCATCCCAGACGGTTGCTGCTGTCATAATGACACCTGCTGCTGCGGCCGGTACACCAAATACATCTGTCATGAAGATCAGGATGTAAGTACTTACCAGAGCAGTGATAAACTGACGACCGGTGGCCTGTCCTAACGCCCAGCTGATTCGTTCAGACATGGACAATTCTTTTTTCTCATTCATTTACTCATACCTCTCTTTCGGTTTTTCGCTAAACCTGTGTGCTCTTTTCTATGCCATTGATTGTACGTGCTTTTCCAATTTTTTTCGCATCTGTTTATAACCTTTTATTGTCTTTCTGTGTTCATTTTATTTTATTCATTTTTTATCTTGTTATATTTCTTCCCCATTTTTTTAAAATTATATTATATTTTTACATTTTTGTGTTATACTCTTTTTATAAATTTTAATTAAGCATCAAGTTTTTACCTGTAAACTGTCGAAAGGAGATATCCTGTGTCCGAATTACCATTTTATCAAATCGAACTGGAAGATGACCTTGGACGAAACCCACAATGTTTTTCTTCCTTTAATATGCTTTTTTTACTGCAGGGAACAGCTACTGCACGAACGAACGAGCAGCTGATCCATCTGGTTCCACATGATTTTGTATTTTTCAATTCCTATGAAATGCATCAGTTTCTGACCCTGTCCCCGGATGCGAAAGTACTGATCCTGCTGGTCTGTGAACGTTACATTCAGGCAGCTGTTCCAGAGCTGCTTCCATTGACGCTGCACACCCATGCAGTTACCAAAAATGCGGAGCCGGAACGTTATGAATTTTTCTGCCGGGAATTTGGCAAGATGATCTATCACCACACCGTACATTCCCCGGGCAGCCAGCTGCAGGCGCTGACCCACATTGGGAATCTACTTTCCTATATACTGAATCATCTGACAAATCCGGCCTCCGGCGTGGCAAGCAAAGATCGGGATGACCGATTGTTTCACGCACTGACCTACATCAGCGAACATTATACGGAAGATTTGTCGCTGCCGGAAGTTGCCGATCAGGTGGGGCTTCACCCGCAGTATTTTTCCAAATATTTCCGGGAACATATGGGACTGACATTGACGGAATATATCAATCAGCTGCGTATCGTCAACTCCCTGTCACTGGTAATGAACTCCGGTCAGTCACTGCTGGATATTGCTCTGGCCTCCGGTTTTAACAGTTATAAGACCTATAACACTGCATTCAAAAAACTGTTTCACCTGACCCCTTACGCCTGGCAGAAAGAGCAAAACGAGATTCGTGCGAACCAGCAGACCATAGATGAGAGTTCTTCCACCTTTTCCTTTTTCCGGGATTACTGGTCAGAAGAACCGGTAAAAACAGTGATGGAAAACACGGTGGAAGAAAACCGTATCACTCTGGAGCTGAATCCACAGGAAAAAGCAAGCGTTCCATCCCGCTGTCATCTCCCGGACTTCTGCTACTCCATCGGCCGCGCCGCAGACTTACTCCGCGGTGATATCCAGCAACAGATCCGGAATGTGGCGGAGGAACTTCCCATCCGGCATCTGCGCCTGCGCAACGTGTTTTCTGATGACCTGTTTGTCTACTACGAGACATCGGACAAAATTCCGGTCTACAACTGGCAGTATATCGATATGGTCTATGATTTTCTCATGGAGCTTCATATCAAGCCATACACGGAACTTGGTTTCATGCCCCGTATGCTGGCTTCCAGACAGCAGTTCGCCAACTGGCAGCACCGCCCGAACGTCAGCTTTCCCCGTTCTCTGAAAAACTGGAGCAGACTTGTGGAAAGTTATCTCCAACACCTGATACAGCGCTACGGAGAGGCCGAAGTGCTGAGTTGGAAATTCAATATGTGGACTTCCGCCGATCTCGGAATGAAAGGCGGCTACTGGCATGAATCCATGGAAAACTTTTTCCTGTTTTACCGTGTCACCTACAACGCAGTCAAAAATGTGCGGGAAAGCCTGAAATTCGGCGGACCTGATTTTTCCCTGCCAAATGGTCTCTCCTGGTATCAGGCATTTTTTGACTATTGCAGGGAATACGAACTGCGCCCGGATTTCCTGACGGTTCACCTGTATGCAGGCGATTTTGATAATACCGACCAGATGCGGCGAAATCGTTATCTGTCAGAAAATACAGAACCGGCTTATCATGGTTTTTCCCGGCTCTATCAGGATTTTTTTGCTTTTCTGGAACTGGTAAATCAGGATCCTACCTTCCGGCGATACCCGATCGTAATCTCAGACTGGAACAATACCTACCATCCGAAGGACTACGCCCGTGACACCTGCTTTATGAGTGCGTTTATCGCCTATACTGCCCAGGTGCTGCTTGGCACGCAGGTACAGATGCTTGGTTTCCGCTCTCTCTGCGATGTAAACGAAGACTTTTTCCCGGAAAACCGTCTTTTCTCCGGCGGCCCCGGACTGATGGACATTCACGGTATGAAAAAAGCTTCTTACTATGCCTTTGCGCAGTTAAATCAGCTGGGGCGGCAGATCTTAGACCACGGTGAAAATTATATTCTGACAAAAAACGACACCCAGTACCAGCTGCTGTTGTTTCACGCTGCCTTTCCACTGGATTACGATGAACATCTGCCGTCGATCCTGTCCTATGAGCAGCGCTATGACTGTTACGGCACTGTACCGGATCTGTCCCTGTGCGTAATCCTAAATCTCCCTTCCGGCCATTATCTCATGCGCCGGACAGAAGTCAGCCGCACTTCCGGTTCCGCCTATGATCTGTGGCTGAAAATGGGCTCGCCGCAGTATGACAGCTCGGAAATTGTGGCTTCCATCAAGCAGAAATCCAGTCCGGATACGTATTACCGGGAAGCAAACGTGACTGATCATCTGCTCATTGATGTGAAACTTCCGGCGCACAGTGTGATCCTGATCGAGATCAAGGAGGGACCGTATAACATCAAATAAAAACATAAAAAAGAGACAGTCCTCATTTTGATATCCTCTCTCCAACCAGAAATGGTTTATACACCAAATCTATCCAGAGAGCATATCATTTCTGATCACTGTCTCTTTTTATTTAAATGTTAGCAGGCCTTCGCAAACTCTCTCAGTTTTTCCTTCGCCGTCTCATTCAGATTCTTCGGTACCTGAATCTGAACAACCGCATACTCATCACCATGCACGGATCTGTCTTTCATAGACACAATACCTTTTCCTCTCAGACGGATCTTGCTGCCGGACTGTGTACCCGGACGGATCTTGCATACCACGTTTCCGGTCAATGTTGGAACAACGGCCTCGCCGCCTAATACTGCTGTGGTAAACGGAATTGTAATGTTTGTATACACATCCATGCCTTTCCGCTCAAATCCGGCTCTGTCGCCAACTGTTACTTTCAGCAGCAGGTCTCCGGCTTCTCCACCGTTGATGCCCGGATTTCCTTTTCCTTTCAGACGTACCGTTTTTCCGGTATCGATGCCCGCCGGGATATTGACTTTCAGGGACTGTACCTGACCGTTTTCATCCCGCAAATGGATCATTTTCTCACATCCGAAGGCTGCATCGTCAAATCCTACTGTCACATCCGCATGAATGTCGCTGCCTTTCTGACGGAACTGGCTTCCACGGAAACCGCCGCCCTGACCGAATCCGCCGGAACCGGATCCATTGCTGTAATATTGATGGAATCCGCCATTTCCATCGCTGTGGAAACTGTAGCTTCTTGTGTCACCGCCGGATTTTCCGTGAAACATATCTCCAAAGATATCCCCGAAAATATCTCCCATATCCTGTCCGTTGAAGTGGAATTCCTGATAGCCGCCATTCTGACCACCGCCGGTTCCACCGTATCCGTAGGCACCGCCCTCCGGCATACTGCCATCAAAGGCTGCGTGGCCGAACTGATCGTACAGTTTTCGTTTCTCCGGATCACTCAAAATTGAATAGGCCTCCGTGACATCCTTAAATTTCTGCTCCGCTGCCGGATCTCCGGCATTGGTATCCGGATGATACTTCTTTGCAAGTTTTCGATATGCTTTCTTTATCGCCGTGGCATCTGCATTCTTTGCAACGCCGAGTAATTCATAATAATCCTGTTTTGCTGCCATACAAATCACCATCCATTTCTTACTATATGTAGCATGCAATGTTCTGTATCATATCTTTCATTTTCAAATCATTTAAAATACAAACACTGCCTCTTTTTCGATAGCATAAATCCCCGGGAAACTCCCGGGGATTCTTAATCTCTCTTTGTTACATTTGTAATATAACACATGATTTTTCATATGTCAACAGACAGAATTTAATTATGCCTCATAAATTGTTACAGTTCACACGCGCCATTCGCAAAAGAGCTCGCAAGCGAGCGATACTTCTTGAACTTTGTTCAAGAAGGCGGCGGCTCCTACTTTTGCTCGTATATCCGCTCCGGATGAGAATAAATATTAAAGGTTTTATCTCTGGCAAAACCGATCAGTGTGATTCCAAGCTGCTGCGCCAGCCGGCAGGAATAATTGGTCGGTGCTGACTTAGCGATCAGAATAGAACATCCCATGGCTCCTACTTTTTGCAGGATTTCCACCGGAACACGTCCGGAAAAAATGAGAATGCCATCTCTCATCGGAATCTTTCGAAGCAGACAGTCACCAACGACCTTGTCTACGGCCACATGATGATTGATATCTTCTTTGTAAGACAGAAAGACTCCATGATGAACAAACGCTGCACAATGTACGCCACCCGTCCGATGAAACAGCGCGGAACGTTCTTCTAATTCTCTGGAAAAAGCAAGCACTTCGCTGACGGAAAGTCTTACATCATCCCGTTTCGGCACAATGCCCTGTTCATTCAGCAGTACCTCATCTCCCAGCAGAAGGCTTTCCATATCAGTAACATCTGCCAGATATTCACGGATCGTAATATTTACCATTCCGTGTTCTTCATCCACATCAATGGCCCGGACATCTCCTGCACTGGAAATATAACCGCGCAGATACAGATAACCAAGAAATGCTTCTTTTTTATCCCATGGGGAACAGATCATCTCACCTGCTCCCCTGCCATTCACATATAACTGAT